>CAZCEL010000005.1:0-25718 GCA_964497175.1 uncultured Bifidobacteriaceae bacterium | reverse complement strand
GAATCGGTGTTCACCTTCGACCGGAATGGGCGTTCACGATGGTCCGGAATACGCAACAGAGAATCTGGTCCAAGCCGCGCTGGCAAGCGGTCTCTATGCGGATGTCCATGCAAGACAACGCCATCGCGGTGGCATTCGTTGACACGACACCAGTCCGGTCGCCGCTGTTCGAAGCGATTCCGAACCGGCAATGCAGTCGATCTATCTACGACGGGCATCCTTTAGCTGCGAAAGATCTCCGCGCGTTAGAGGATGCCGCGCACCACGACGGCGTTCACGCGATCGTCCTCACCGCGACGCCGGAGATTGAGACCGTCTTGGAGTATGTGACGCGAGCCAACGCGATCCAGATCGGCGATCCGGCGTTCGTCGCCGAGCTCAAGGCGTGGATTCGCTTCAATGAGACTGAGGCCATGCGCACCGGCGATGGGTTGTTCTCCCGATCGACAGGCAATCCGACTGTTCCAAGATGGCTCGGAACTCGGTTGCTCCGCGCCCTGCTCACGCCGAAATCCGAGAACGACAAGTGTGCAAAACAGCTTCGCAGTTCCGCCGGTGTCATCGTTGTCGTATCGGACGCGAACGATCAACAACACTGGATCGAGGTCGGCCGGTCCTACGAGCGCCTCGCGCTTCAGGCGACCGCACTCGGAATCCGCACGGCGTTTCTGAACCAACCGGTCGAGGTCGGCACAGTTCGTTCGCAATTTGCGAAGTGGCTCAATCTTGGCGGACGGCGACCGGATCTGGTGGTGCGGTTCGGCAGAAGGCCCGAGATGCCGAGGTCACTCCGCCGCCCGATTGACCACGTCTTGGTCTGAACTGACAGGCGAAGGCGTGTTCCATCCACAACGGTCTGGCCATATATCGATTCGGTGAAGGCGAGCCAATCCTTCTCATGCCTGGACCGCACCGGCGGCTGTGGGCCCGCTAGCGACCCGACGATCTTAGCGCGCTCATTCAGACCAAGCGGCAGCCTGATCCCGACGGCCGTGGAGAACTCTCGCGATCAGGACGTCGCCGTCGTGCCGATAGTAGATGACATGGCTCTCGACAACAAACGAGCGAACGCCTTCGCCGAACTCGGGCCGGTTGCGACCCATGCGAGGCTGTTCTGTCAGGAGTTCGAATCGATCGAAGATGGCGTCAATGAGTCGATCGGCCGTCGCGGGGCTGGCGTCCTCGGCAACGTAGGACCAGATTTCAGAGAGATCCAGCTCGGCGAGAGCTGACAGCCGATAGGCCATCTACGACTTCTTGGCGCGAACCGCGCGACCGCGCGATTTGATTCGCTCGGCGAGTTGCCGGCCTGAGGTCTTGTCGTAGGCACGCCCCTCGCCCCGCGCCAACTGATCGAATCCGGCCTGCACGTCAGCACGAAGTTGCTCACGCGCGTGATCGCGTTCCTTCAGAAGTCGCAATGCCTCACGGACAACCTCGCTGGCCGTCTGGTATAGGCCGCTCTCGACCTTCTCATTCACGAGGCGTTCGAGCTCTGGCGTGAGCGAAACGTTCATGAGTCTGTCCTCAAACTGAGGCTAAACGTCGTAGCCGATATTGTCAATATTTGACATAAATGGACACCTCGCGGGACTGCCGAGCTGTCCCTGAAATTGTCCCTGGGAGCCGCCAAAACCGGGCCTCCTGAGCCAACGGCAGCCAAGTCTCTCGATCGAGGAAGTTCTTGAGAGTGTTGAATTTGCGTGGAAAAACATAGATGGCCGAAAGGGTGAAGGACGTTTAGCAAACCATCGCCTTCAGCCACTCGGCCACCTCACCGCGGCGAGAAACCTAAGTATACGACAGCCCTTGAGTTTACGGGGACCACTGCTGTCCCCAAGATTGTCCCCGAAATTGTCCCCGCCAGCCTCTCAGACCCGGCGCGGAATGGCGCCGTGCACGTGCCCGGAACACTGATTCGAATGCAGCGGTTCCTTTCGGCGACAACCATGCCGGCAACTGATTGGCGCGCGCCGCTTTATTCGCATGAGCCGGCAATCACGTTTCTGGTCGGTCGTGTGTTGAGGACGCGAAGCGCGCGCAGACCTGGCGTGCGAACGGGCCGTCGGTAGGCGACGGTCTTTGAAACCTTCCCTTTCAGGCGACCGTGAGCGGCGCTTGACCCGTCTGCAAACACTGATCGTGACAAACGTTCCGCGGCAGGGTTGAAGGATCAGGGGTAGCGTCGAAAATAGGCGGGGGATTCAGTCGTCGATTAATGGCGCTGCGCCAGAAAGTTCTCCTGACACGCTTTGGCCCGTTCGCGAATCGCGGTGAATTCCGCGGCGGTTCTCAGATCGTTGAAAAACGGATCGGAATCGAGCGCGGGGTACGAACAGTAACCACGGTCGACAGCATGACGCAGCATGTCGAATGCCGCCTCTCGTTCCCCGCAGTATGACAGGTGTGCAGCGAAAAGGTAGTTCGCCTCCGGATCCTCCACCGGGTGCAGAGCGCGTGCCTGCTGATGAATCTCGGACGCCGGGCGTCGCTGAACGCAATTGAGCAGCATGTCGTAGCTGGCCCATTGCGGCATGCCAGGCGATCCCACACGCAGCGCCTCCGCTTCCTTTCCTTGGCGCACGAACAGGTCGATCGACAACGCCTTCGTGAAGCCAGACGCGACGCCGACGTTCAGGAAATTCAGCGCACGTGGATAGTCTCCCATTTGAATGAACGCAATAGCGCACGACCGGATGCCTGACGTGACGGTGCGCGCGTCCAGTACGAGTGCCGTCTCGCAGTGGCTGGCGGACTCCTTCAGCACACCGGCGTAGCGCAACACGTACGCCAGTGCGAAGTGGGCATCAACGCTGTTCGGGTACTTGCGAACCAGATCCGCGGTCCGGCGATACGCCTCCAGCAACTCCCCTCGTTCCGCGCGGAGGCGAAGAATGCCGGCGGCCGAGGGCACGTATCCGGGATCGAGCGCGAGCGCACGCCCGACGGCGACGGCCCACTTGTCCATCATCTCGTGATTCCCGCTGCCGTAGCGAGACTCGTTGTAGTAGCGGCGCGCGAGGGCATGCCACGCGGGCGGATACGAAGGATCGAGTTCGGTGGACCGTTCCAGCAGCGGGATCGCTTCGGCAGCGTGACTGCCATCGTACGGAAGTGCAACGCCGCGCAGGAACAGGTTGTAGGCCTCCTCGTTCTGCGGCCGAGCGCCTCCGGAATCGGGCTCCGAAAACCCGAGCGACGGCACCAGACTTCTACGGACGTGGAGGTCGACCTGGAGTTGCGTGGCGATGAGACTTTGCGCCGGCGCCTCTACCTTCTCTCGCCACACGATTGTGTTGCTGTTCACGTCGACGCCTTCCAATGCAATCTGCAATTGTTCGCCAACTCGCATGAAGCGCCCGATGACGACCGCATCGACCTGCAACTCGTGCCCAATCTTCTGAGGATCGAGCGTGCCCTGATTCGAGATGTTCGAGGTGGAGCGAACCGTCAGTCCACGGACGCGGCTGAGCGTCGTTTCGATCTCGTCTGGCAAGGCCAGCCGCAGGAAGTCGAGGCTGGCGTCGGATGTTGTGTTCTGGAACGGCAGCACTGCAAGCGAGGCGATGTGCGGGCCTGGGCGTGGAGCGCGCGCGTAAGCTCTCATCACAACAGTCACCGCGACCGCCGCGAGCACCGTGCCTCCGGCGAGCAAGAGCCATCGGCGACGGACACGAGCGTTCGCACGCACACGAGCAGTCTCCTCGTTCTGCTGTTGAGCGAGTCGTGCACGCTCATATTCATCACGACGTCGATCGAGACTCTTCACCCGCTCGGCCAACTCGGCTGCCGTCTTGAGACGTCTTGCGGGATCACCATTTGCCGCGAAGGCGATGTCTTCCCGCAGCAGGGGATCAGTCACGGCGCTCTCCCAGCCGAGCGCGAGTGGCTTGCGAAAATCGCCGACGACCAGCTGATAGAGCAGTACGCCGAGCGCGAATACATCGGAGAGCGCCGTCGGGGATTCCCCGGCGATCACTTCAGGTGCGATGTAGACGGCGGTCCCCGTCAATGAGCTGGCATCGCCAGTCTGCGTGAATCCGAGATTGGTGATCCCCATGTCGCTCAGACGCTCTGATGCGAGGAGCGCAGCGCTGCCGAAATCGGAGATCGTGATGCGGGGACTGTCGTCCTGCCCGGCGGATACGAGGATATTTCCCGGTTTGAGGTCCTTGTGAAGCACGCCCAGTGCATGCGCGTCCGCCACTGACCGCGCGATATCGACAAACAGACGCAGGCGCCGTTCGATCGGGATCTGGAGGAGTCCACCCTGTTGCTCCGCCCACTCGGCGAGATTCGGGCCGACGTACTCAGCTTCGAGAGAGTACGGTGGATGCTCGAAATTCCATTCCAAGATGCGGGCGAAGTCCCGACGCTCACCGAGTGATTGGCGCAGCAGTCGGGCGATAGTGACCTCCCGCTTCAAGCTTCTCAATCGCAGGTCATCGGAAGCGAATTTGAAGACGCGGGTCTCACCAGTCTTGGGGTGCTCGGCAAGCCACACGGCGCGGGATGGCGACGCGTCGAGACGCCGGGCCAGCGACCACTGCTCGCGCCCTGGAACCGGGTCGCCAGGCCGGAGATCGAGCTCTGACCACGTCGGAGGCGCCACGGCTCTTCGTCGGACCGGGACACCCAGACGATAGCCTACGCGGGGAACCGTGACCACCAGGCTGTCATCGGCCAACGCTTTGCGGAGCTTGGCGACAGCATTCGACAGCGAGCTGTCGACAACGGTGAGGCCTGGCCAGCCAGCGTCGAGCAGTTCCTCCTTCGTCAGAACCTCGCCCGGGTGAAGCAGCAGCTGGTACAGGACGTCGAGCGGCTTCCCCTCGATGTTCACCAACCGCCCGGCGACACGCAGCTCGCGCCGCAGCTCGTCGAACTCACATTGCCCGAATCGCCACACGTGACCGGACGCTTCCATTGCAGGCAGCCCCACCGAGCTGGGAGTCTCGACAGCGTTCTTCGGAATTCTTCGGAGTTCCGTTAGGACACGTGAGGTCCTATCGGCGCAAACTGCCGAAGGCTCGGACGCTCGCCTGACTATTTTCCTACAGCCAACGCGAGCGTGTGGCCGGGATTCTGGGAGAGGCGGCAGGTTATGCAGGGCACTTCCTCATTCAAATGCGCAGCGGTGGCAACGGTTGTCAGCTTCCTGATCATCGGCCCTACGCCATCATTCGGTGGGCAGGGAATCGTCGATCGTGCCAGGCGTGCGGCCGAAGAGGTCGCGAAACGCGCGGAAGAAGCCAGAAAGAAGGCCGAAGAAGCCAAACGGGCCGCAGAGGAGGCGAAGAAGGGTCAAAGCGACAGCTCGCCGCAAGGGACCTCACCCGGGGCTGCCACGCCGGCAGCCACTCGGCCCGGCGCTTCAACGCCATCGAATTCTCCCGCGGCGGGAGCCGTGGCGAGCACGATTCCGAAATCGTCGGCCAAGGTCGATGCCGTCGCGCTGCTCAGCGGGAACTCCTGGGAGACGTACGAGATCAGCCCCGTCGGGCACCACGTGGCGGCGGTGGTCCCGCGTGGCAGCCGCGAGACGGTCGTCGTCGACGGCGTCGAGGGGCCGCCGTTCGACACCATCATCAAGGACCAGAGCGGCAGCGCCGTGAGCTTCAGCCCCGACGGAACGCGCCACGCGTATGTGGGCCGTCAAGGGCAGGAGCTCGTGTATGTCGTCGACGGCAAGGAAGTGGCGCGCTTTCCAGTAGCACCCGTTCAAAACGTTGTCGCAGACAAGTTTTCACGTCCGGCCGCGGTTCCGTCGTTCACATCCAACAGCCGCCACTTCTACTTCGTCCTTCGCGCGGCTAATCCGGGCCGGGGCAACGGACAGGGTGTGTCCGAAGGCGATGTCCTCTACTTCGACGGCAAGCCTGGACCGCTGAGCGGCCCCAACGACCTGCAACCGACGTTCAGCCCTGACGGGGAGCGTTATGCCTATGTGCTGCAGAACACGGTCACCGGAAGAATGCAGGCGCTGATCGTGGATGGAAAGCCGGCGTCCTGGCAGGGCGGCAGTCCTCGGTTCACTGGCGACAGTAAGCACCTGGTGACGTCGCTGCAGGTGTCAACGACGACGCAGGTACACATCGACGGAAAGGTGTGGTTCCAGACT
Source organism: uncultured Bifidobacteriaceae bacterium (assembly GCA_964497175.1). GTDB lineage: Bacteria > Acidobacteriota > Vicinamibacteria > Vicinamibacterales > CAVVIG01 > CAZCEL01. Next base: position 19,597 of record CAZCEL010000005.1, on the reverse strand, counting down.
CAGGCGCCGTTCAATGACGTTCGCATTCATGTTGCGCCGCGCACTGATCTGGTGGTTGCTGAAGTGCATGGCAGCACGGGCGCCTACCTTCATGTTGACGCGCAGAAGGTGCCCGGCAGCGACTGCGCCGGATTCTCCGGCGTGACGTTCAGCGACGATGGCAGGCACTGGGCTGCAATATGCAGCATGCGCCCCGACGTGCAACTGATGATCGTGGACGGAAAGAAGGGGCTCGATTACCGGAATGTAAACGGCGTCGGCTTCCTGCCCGATGGCCGTTATGTCTACAAGGCCACGACGGCGCGCGGCCAGTTCATCGTCGTGGGCGACCAGGAGTCCCAGGGATTCCAACAGATCGTAACTACGCTTCGCGTGATGGACATGGAGCGCGATGTGAATCGTGATGGCACCAACACCGGGCGCTTCGACGCCGTCATCGTTGGCACGCACGTGGCCTTCATTGCGCAGCGGTCGACGAATGGCGGCGACACAGTGGTCGTCATCGACGGCAAAGCGATACCGGCGGCCGACGCGAGAGAAGTCACGTTGAGTCCGAACGGATTGCGATACGCCTACGCGTACGGGACGGGCTACGTCCCGCGGCGGGTATCCATCGACGGGAAGGATTACGCCGCGCGATTCCCGTTCAACGATTCTCTCGCCCCGAAGTTCATTTTCAGCCCTGACAGCAAGCACGTGGCGTACGGCGCGTACGCACCGGGACAGGGCGAGAGCGCGGTCCGCGGCCTCGCCGTGGACGGGACGTTCATTCGCACGCCGCAGCCTTTTGCCGCAGTGGATCCGATCCAGAACGTGACCTTCAGCCCCGATGGCAGGCATCTGTTCTGGCTGTACACCGGCCTGCAGGGTGATCGCTCCGCCGTGTATCTGGACGGCGTCCGCGTGCTGAACCTGCAGGACAACAGCCTGTCGCGTCGCAGTGTGACCGACCCGCTCACGCCCCGATGGTCGGTGGGCGCCGACGGCGTGCTGACGCTGATCGCACAAGACGGTGAAAGCATCAAGCGCTTCCGGATCACACCGGGCCCGGAGACCAGCATCGAGACGCTGGCAGCGATGACAACCATTCAATGAGTCGTCGAGCGTCGGTCACGATCACTCTCATCGACGCGACGGCAGTTCGCAAAGCGATCAGGACGTTGACTCCAACGTCAAGGAGACTCTGTTTCATGAGAACCACGACAACCCTCGCCGCCGCAGCGACTCTGCTCCTACTGCTGGCTGCCGGAGCCCAATCACAAACGGGCGCGTTCAAGGTCGACTCGCTTTCTGTGAATGCCAATCCGTTTGTCGTCACGCGCGGTCAAACGACGCAGCCATTCAAGGTCCGTTCAGAAGACCCGACGACGACCACCTGTCACCTCACGGTCCAATACGGCCCCACTGGAGGCGTCTCTGTTTCACTCGACTCGACGACAAAGGACGGCGACGGGAATTTCGTCTTTACGTGGCCTGTGAACGACAAGGCGACAGCAGGCGACGGCAAGGGCATGGGGGGCTACTGCACCAGGAGAGGCGGGGCCAAGGCACCCATGAACGGTACGTCCCAGGCCTCGCATCCGATCAAGGTTCTGTAGGCTTGTAGGCGATGAGATGCACTGACACCATTCTCAGCGTCGCGATGCTGGCCGTCTGGCTTGATGCAACGCCCGGCGTTGCGCAGGACCTCGTGTTCAACGTGCCATACGTGTGTCGCAACGGCTTGGCGCTGACCGTGCTCCGTTGTGAGAGGAGCAATGGCGCTGACGTCTGTACGTACGAACGCCGCATGAACGGTCAACTTCTCAACACGCCCATCGTCAGAAGGACGACGATGGTCAACCTGGTGGCACGCTGCGAACGTCAAAGCGGAAAGACGGCGCCACAGATACCGAACCCATCTGCTGCCTCCACTGCGCAGACGCCCACCTCTGCGAGTCCGCAGCACAGACCTCCAGCCTCCCTGGGCCAGCCGCCGACCGGGTCTACCGGACCACAGTCAACGAATCCTCCGTACCTCGCGCAGTTCCCCTCCGTGGACCGTCTAAAGGCGGAGGTGACGGGCGCGAATGCCATGGATACATCCGCGCGTCAGATGGGCGCGTTCTGGCAGTTTCAAGAAATCATCAAAGAGATGTCGGGCGTGCGATGGGCTACCAATGCGCTCACTGCAGATGAAAAACGCGTGCTCGCTCAATACGCCGCGGCGTATCAGGAGGCTGCTCGGCCCTACGCGTCGTCTCCAGATCGAGCCAAGTGGTATCAGATTCATGCGCTCTACGAAACGAACGAGCAGTTCCGCGAACATTTGTTCAGCGCATGGCTCTCGCCGGCCATCCGCGACCAGTGGGCGCAGGTCAGGGGCGATACGCGAGCTCGCGTCGACTCGTCGAAGCAAGCGCAGGAAGAGGCCTTCCAGCGGGCGCGGGCCGGCACCGCCCGGGACGCGCCATGGTCGCAACGCGAGTGGGCACGCTGCCTCGCCATCGGCAATACTGAGAACGTTTGCGTGAAGCGACTGCGCGATCGCACTCTGCTGACGGATTCGGGCAGACCTGTCTTGGACTCCATCCAAGGGATGTTCGGTCTGAGCGAGGACTCCAGCGAAGAAGTCACGCCAGGGCTCGCGCCGGCCGGAGTGTATTCCGGCACGGGCGGCTTCAGGATGGGATTTGGCGCCGCGGGAGTGGCGAGCGTCAAATGCGGCGACATCATCACGCCAGCCAACTACCTGGTGGAGTGGACCGGGAACACGCTGGAAGTCCGGCTTATAGCCGTCCGAGCGACGGGCATCAGGGACGATCGAGTGCTGGCGTCCGGTCACAACGCCTCGATAGCGACGTCGGCTGACCCGGAGAAATGGCAGGACCAGCGAATCGTCTTGTCGATTCGTGCCGATGGCAAGCTGTCCGGTTCGGGACCGATCAAGGTGACGGGACCAGTGCGAGTCGGAACGAAGCACGGCACGAAAACCGTCACGACGTACACCGCCACCGGCAAGGCCACGCGTGAGGAACCGATCGTAGTAGCGGTCTACGAAAATCGCACGGTCACGTGTGCGCTCGGCCTTCTGACGCCAACGGGCAAAGTCAGCGCGGTCGAGACCGGTACGGCGCCGAACGAAATATTAGGCGGCGTCCATGGCGTCGGCCAAGTCGGAGAGGCGCTGCACAGTGCGTTCACTGCGACCAGTGTCGATGACCTCAAGAATCTCTCCAAGACGATGGCCGAACGCGATCCCGATCCAGGCCTACGCATGCAGGGGCGCTACACCGGGGCAGGCGGCCTGGATATCGAGTTCCTGCAAAAACAGGCCGTAGTGGGTTGCGGGCGAGCCGCATTTCCGCGCGCCTACTCAGTCGCGGCGAGTGGAAGTCGCGTGGTTGTGACCATTCAGAACAACGGCATGCCGATGACGTTCGAGCTCAAACCCGATGGAACGCTGGTCGGCTCTAGCGCCGCAACGTTCGAGGGGCGTGCGCTCGTGAGCTTGGACGTGAACACACGACCCGTGTTTCAGGCGGTCTCAGACGCCTGCTCAGCCGGTGTCCTCGAGCCCAGTCGATTAGCGCAGTAAGCGGACCTGATGCGAACCTTCGACATCATGCGCTTGCTCGTGGGCGCGATGCCGACTATCGTCGCTGTACTTCGGCGACGGCGTGCCGGCAGAGCGGGGATGCTTGTCATCGGCTTCGTCATGGTGCTCAACGTCTTGCTCCCGACCTTTTCGACCTTCGCCATGGTGATCCTGTGGCTCATTGCAATGGCAGTGGCGCTCTCGAACCGCGCTGACATGTCGTTGGCTCGCCTCCTGGCTGGAAGGGTCGGCGCGCGCGGCAGCCAGCCCGGGCCGTCCCTCCGTGCACCCAGCGAAGATACGCAGAGCCAGTGGCGTGCGTGCTCACGGTGCGGAGGTACTGGCTCGCAGACCTGTCCGTCTTGCCAAGGAAGAGCGAGCTGGTATGAGTCACCACAGACGGCGTCTGGTGTCGCGCAACTGACCGGCTGCAATTACTGCTCCCGAAGCGGGAAGGTCCAGTGCGGTTCGTGCGGCGGCTCTGGCCGTTCCTTGTCCTGAGCGTCTGATTGCTATTTCCCTCAACTCCCCAGCAATCGGTCGTCGCCTGGCGCCGCGCCTCACGTGCACGACGCGCACAACGTTCGCCTCATCAGCGACGGTGAAGAAGATGCGGTACACGTGAGGCCTCCGTCCGTAGCTCAGGACCCGAACGGGATGATCGGGGTCGATGCTCTCTGGCGCTATAGGACAGCGCTTCGGATGTGATCGAGAGAGAGGACTGCGCGCTCGAGACCGTTGAACCACTTGGCACCCTGTTGAGGCGCTCGCGCAACCGCCCACAGGTACAGCTCTTCGAGATCGGCCTCAGCGTTCCGCGCGATCTCAACGCGGTATGGCATGCCTGCGGCGAAGCCGAGCGAACACCTGCCGCGCCGGTTTCGTGCGGCCGGCCTTCACATCCGCCAATCCCCGCTGTATGCCTTCGATCACCTCCACACGGTCGAGAAGGGCTTGGTATGCCTCGGCGTCCTGCACGACCAGTTCCGCCTTGCCGTTGACGGTCAGAACAAGGGGATGCCCGGTCTTCCGGAGGCGGTCCAGGAGGTCCACCGTGTTGCGCTTGAAGTCGCTGAGCGAACGGATGTCGTTTGCAAGATCGAGCATAGATGCCCTCATCAAATCTGCATCGAATTTGATGATCACATGATGGTGCCGGCGCGATCAACCGCTGCAGAGGCTGTCCCCAGACTGCCCCGAAATTGTCCCTGCCCGCTCCCCAAACCGGGCTTCCGGAGCCAACAGCAGCCAAGTCACTCGATCGAGGAAGTGTTTGAGACGCGAGGATTTGCAGTCAAAAACGGCGATGGCCGAAATGCTGATCGGCGTTTAGCAAACCGCCGCCTTCAGCCTCTCGGCCACCTCACCGCAGACGCTAAGTGTACGTGAAATCAGGACTTGGCGGATCCAGCTTTTTTTTCGTGAAGGCGGCGGTTTTTCAAGCCGCCGCAGTCGTCGAGTTCGCTAGAGAAATCGGCGATCTTCTGCGACCACTCTGGGCACACTCGCGGAGAACCCATCGAGAATCTCGGCGCTCCCTGATGGCGCACTTTGTGCGGCATAACGGCCACCTCGGTGGCGCAGCGGTCGTTCGGCAACATCTGTGGCGCCCCAAGAACGGGCCTTTGTATACCGCCTTGATGGCTGAGCCGCAATCACGCGCCAAATCGCCGATCTGTCTACTACTGTAGACACATTCAGCCGTCGTCGGCTATCCTGATCCCGTGACCGCTAAGGACCTTCGGCGCGTCCTGAGGTCCTTCGGTTGTGTCGAGAGCCGGCAACGCGGCTCCCATCTGCGCATCGAATGCGGCCGGTGCGTGACGACTGTGCCGGTTCATGCGGGTGAAGACATCGGACCTGGCCTGCTGCGTCGAATCGAGCGGGACTTGGAACCGTGCCTTGGAAAGGGATGGTTGAAGAACCCGTGAAGTCTTATCGCGTAGCCTATGAGCGAGACGAATCGGGCTGGTGGGTTGCCACCGTGCGCGGTGTGCGCGGCTGCCACACGCAGGGCCGGACCGTCGATGAGGCCCGGCGCCGCATCCGTGAAGCACTGGAGCTGTTCGTCGACGACGCTCGCAAGGCATCCATTGTTGACGACGTGAAACTACCGAATGCGGCGACGAAGGCGATTCGGACCTACGCGACTCTTCGCAAGAAGGCCGACGAGGAAGACCGACGGGCAGCCCGAGCGGCTCGACGCGCCGTCCGGGTCTTGCGAACCGGAAAACTGAAGATGAGCGCACGCGATGCCGCGCGTCTCCTGGGGCTGTCGCATCAACGCGTGCACCAGCTCACGCAAGAAGACGGAAGCCGATAGAGTGGCTGGCGGCGCGCCCGGGCGGTGATGGTCGATCTTCCCGGCACGGTCCAGTCGGGCGGTAGAATCCTTTCGCACCGACCGATCGAAGTCCGGACGCAGACATGAGGCCGCCTCCGTGATCGACCGCCATCTCAGCCACTACCACATCACCGCCTCGCTCGGAGCCGGCGGACCCGCCTTCGGTCGGCGCAATGGGTCTTCACGCGCCGAACCATGGCGAGGCCTCGCCAAAGCCCGGCCGGACCCACGACCGTGATCGGGAGGACTCTCGGTCATTACAAGGTCGTGGCCAAGCTGGGCGAAGGCGGAATGGGCGAGGTGTATCGCGCGACAGACCTGAGGCTCGGGCGTGACGTCGCCCTCGAACTTCTGCCTGCCGACGTCGCCGCCGACCCCGAACGGATCGAGCGCTTTCAGCGCGAGGCTCGCGCCGTCGCGGCCCTGAACCACCCCGGCATCGTCACCATCTACTCGGTCGAAGAGGCCGACGAGGTCCACTTCCTGACGATGGAACTCGTCGAGGGACAATCGCTGGACCGACTGATTCCGACAGGTGGGCTGGAGTTCGAACGGATCGCTTCAATCGGCCAGGCGCTCGCCGGCGCCCTGGCGGCTGCACACGACAAGGGCATCATCCATCGCGACCTGAAGCCGGCGAACGTCATGGTCACGCCAGACGCCGCTGTGAAGGTGCTCGACTTCGGCCTGGCCAAGGTCGTGGAACCGGACGCGGGCGATGACGCCGAGAGGGTGACGGCCCTGCCCACGGCCGCCGGTGTGGTAATGGGCACGCGACCCTACATGTCGCCCGAACAGATCCAGGCGCGCCCGCTCGATCACCGGACGGACATCTTCTCGCTAGGCGTGATGCTGTACGAGATGGCCACCAGCCACCAGCCGTTTCACGGACGCTCGTCGGCGGAGCTGTTCGCCTCGATCCTGCGTGACTCTCCCCCGCCGGTCACCGAGATCAGGGCGGACCTGCCGGCCGACCTCTCGGGCGTCGTGCGAAGGTGTCTCGAAAAGGACCCGCGCGACCGTGTCCAGACCGCGCGTGATGTCGGCAATCAGCTGTGCGAGGGGACTCGACGCACCGCGCCCGGCGACACGCTCGAACCCGCCCGCCCGGCGTCAGGCGAGGCCTCTGGCGCAACGAGCCGCGACAGCTTCCGGGTCGCCGTGCTGCCCTTCAGATACACCGGGAGCCACGACGATCTGAGTGCTCTCGCCGAGGGCCTGCCCGAGGAGATCGTCACCGGTCTGTCGCGGTTCTCGTACCTCAGGGTCATCGCGCACTCCGCGACCCGGCAGTTCGGCGGAGATGCGGTGGACGTGCGGGCCGCCGCGCGGGAGATTGGCGCCCGCTACTTCCTGCACGGGAGCCTGCGCCGCGCCGGCACGATGCTGCGCGTCGCGGTGCAGCTCGTCGACGCCGACACCGGTGCGCACCTCTGGGCGGAAACCTACAATCGCCCGTTCGATCCCGCCGGAATCTTCACGCTCCAGGACGACCTCGTTTCCCGCATTGTCTCAACGATCGCCGACTGGTACGGCATCCTGCCTCGCAGCATGAGCGAGGCGGTCCGGAGGAAGCCCGTCGACGAGCTGAGCCCCTACGAAGCGTTGCTGCGGGCCTTCGGATACTACTCGCGCGTCACTCCCGGCGAGCACGCCGCAGCGCGCCTCATCCTCGAACGGGCGGTCGAGCGGGCTCCGGGATACGCGTCGGCCTGGGCCATGTTGTCGATGCTGTACGGGGAGGAGGACCGGTTCGGCTTCAACCCCCTCCCCAACCCACTCGGCCGCGCGCTCCAGGCCGCACAGCGTGCTGTGGAAAGCGCACCCGAAAGCCACGTCTCTCATCTTGCCCTGGCCCAGGCTCACTACTTCCGGAAGGAGCGCGACGCATTCCGGAGCGCCGCGGAGCGCGCCCTGGCCCTCAATGCACTGGACGGAGCCACCGTTCAGTATCTGGCCCACCTGCTGGCGTTCTCCGGAAACTGGGAGCGCGGCCGCGAGCTGGGAGACCGGGCGCGGGAGCTCAACCCGCATCACCCGGCGTGGTATTGGTCGCTCCCGGTTCTCGACGCGTATCGCAGGGGCGACTACCAGGGTGCACGAGTCCTGATCCCCAACGCGTCCATGCCGGGGCAGTTCTTTTCGCACGCCCTGTTCGCGGCTGTCTACGGCCAGCTCGGCGACGACGAAGCGGCGCGCCGGGAAGTGCACCAGACTCTGTCGCTCAGGCCCGACTTCGACGAGATCGCGCGCGACCAGTTCGGGCGGTGGTACCTGCCCGAACTCGTCGAGCACCTGATCGACGGACTGCGCAAGGCCGGACTGGAGATCGCCCTGCCGACCTCGCCGAGTCCTGAAGCCGCATCCCCTTCCACGGCCGCCGCACGCACTCCGGATTCCGGGCAGGCCAGAGCCGACGAGGGGTTCTGGGTTGCGGTGCTCCCCTTCAAGGCCTCGGGTGTGGATGCCGCAGTGGCGGCGCTGGCCGATGGCATTTCCGAGGCGATCGTGACGGGTCTGTCGCGGTTCTCGTACCTCCGCGTGATTGCGCGCAGCTCGACGTCGCGATACGCAGGTGAGGCAGTGGACGTGCGGTCGGTCGGGCAGCAGTTGGGCGCCCGCTACGTCATGGAGGGCAGCCTCCGCCAGGCCGGCGCTGCGCTGCGCGTCACCGTGCAGCTCGTCGACGCCGAGACCGGCGCGCACCTCTGGGCCGACACCTACAATCGCCCGTTCGATCCCACTGAGATCTTCGCGCTCCAGGACGACCTCGTCCCGCGCATCGTCTCGACCGTCGCCGACGCGTACGGCGTCCTGCCCCACAGCATGAGCGAGGCGCTCCGCCGCCGCGACCCGCGCACGCTGAGCCCGCACGAGGTCTTGCTGCGCGGCATGGGGTACTCAGAGCGCCTGACACCGGACGAGCACGCCGAGGTGCGGGACATGCTGGAGCGGGCCGTACGGGAAGCGCCCGGCCACGCCGACTGCTGGGCACTCCTGTCATACGTCTACAACGACGAACACCGGCAGGGCTTCAATCCGAAGCCCGGTTCCCTCGACCGCGCCCTCGAGGCGGCCCGACGCGCCGTCCGAGCGGCGCCCTCGAACGCTTTCGCCGAGCAGGCGCTGGCGCACGCCTTGTTCTTCCGCCGCGAGTTCCAGGCGTTCCGAGCCGCCGCAGACCGGGCCCTCGCCCTCAATCCCATGGATGGGTCGACCATCGCCTTCATGGGCATCCTCATCGCCTACGCGGGCGATTGGGACCGGGGGTGCGCGCTCGTGGAGGAGGCCATCGAGCTCAACCCGCACGCCCCTGGCTGGTATCGCTTCGCACTGTTCTTCAATGCCTTTCGGAAGCGGGACTATCGCACCGCGCTCGACATCGCCCTGAGAATCAACCTGCCGACGTATTTCTTCACACATGCGGCGATTGCAGCTGCCTACGGGAAGTTCGGTGAACGAGAGGCCGCACACGGCGCGCTACAAGAGTTGCTCGCACTGAAGCCGCACTTCGACACGGAGGCGCGGCAGGAGTACGAAAAGTGGTTCGGGCCGGGCGAACTCGTCGCGGACGTGCTCGACGGTCTGCGAGAGGCCGGGTTGGCCGTTCCTCAGCGATCGGGTTGAGGCTGGCGCGCTTCCGGCGCGAAGCCGAAGCCGCGTGGCACTACAGCATTCTCCGTTGCCGACCAGATCCCTTACATCGAGCAGCTCGCCGAGTACTGGGCGACCTGTGTGGCTCCAGGGGCCTTGCGTCCGAATGGGCCGACCGCTTGATCCGCATCACCTGCACCGCCCCCGCAACGAGTCGCGCCCGCTGCGATTCAGAGAGCCATCAATTGGTACTTACACGACGATAATCCGGCCCGTGCCCTGCGCGTTAGACTTCCTTCAGCCGGCCCGATGCGTACTTGTGCAGGAGGCTCGAGATTAGCGTCTGATATGGCAACCCCTCCGCAAGCGCGCGCTTCTGGATCGCCTCCAGGTCCTTGCTCGAGAGCCGAATGTTCAGCCGGCGGTCCTTGCGGAATGTGGTCTTGGCGTATCGCGAGTAGCGAGTCCGCGCGCGTTTCCCACCGCCGGCAGACTTCCACTCTCCGCGCTCGACGGATTCGAGCAGGTCCTTCTCGTGAGCATCAAGTTTCATCGTCGGCGTCCTCACCGAGGTATTGCTTCGTGGCCTTCCGGCTCGGGATGATCGTCTTCAGGAAAACCGTGTTCTCGTCCTCGACGAACGGGATGAGGTACACGTAGTCCTCGCGCCGGACGACGAAGACGCGCTGGCCGGCGTAACGGTCGGGGTTCGGGTGTTCCAGGATATCGAGCAAGCCGCCACGCTCGATGTGGAAGACGATCTCCTCGAACCCGATGCCGCGCTCCGCCCTGAGCTTCGCGTTCTTCGCGTCATCCCAGTCGAAGTACTTCACCGAATTTTAGGGTATCACGATGTGTGCTTAATAGGCACACATTGGCGTCAGCTCCAGTGTGCCCGCCAGTGTGCCCAAACTCGGTCCGGGATCGACCAAACGGCAACCAACGCCAACCAACCGACCTATAAAAAACGGGCCTGAAATCGTGAATTTCAGGCCCGTTCTCTGATCTTGTACGACCTTAGCAAACCGCCGCCTTCAGCCTCTCGGCCACCTCACCGCGGCGAGAAACCTAAGTATACGACACGCTTTGAGGTTACGGAGAACCGTCCTGTCCCCGCGATTGTCCCTGAAATTGTCCCTGCCAGCCTTCGGAACCGACGCGAAACGGCGTCTCGCACGCGCTCGCGGCGCTGATCGGAATGCAGCGGTTCTTTTCGACGGGGCCCTCCCCCGAAGCTCCTGATATGGAGCCGGTTCCACGCTTGAGCCGGTGTCCGCTTTCAGTGAATCTGGCGGTTGCACTCGCGATTCTCCCGCTCGACTTCGACGTCTTCTGGTCGATGAACACGCACCGGTTCTCTGAACCGTTATCTCTGCGCCCGCCGCGACGGTGATTACGTGAAGTAGCGCTGCGCCCAGAGGAACGCAATCAGGATGACGACGCCGCGCGCCCAATGCGCCCACCATGGTTCGGTGCGCTTCAGGCGTGCGACCGGATAGAAGGTGATCCACACGGCGCACATCAGGGCGACGTCTGTTGCAGGCGCTGGGACGACGCGCTGGACAATCAGGGCAACGACCGACGCCAACGCAAAACACAGAATCACGACATGCAGACGGCGCCACCCGCGCGGCCTCCAGGCGCCGGGATCCGGGCCGGTGGACTCGGTGCTCGTCATTCGTCGTCCATCCTTGTTCCCCACGGTGGCGGGGGCGGCGGCGGTCCCTTCAGGATCCATCGAATGAGAAGTGCGCAACACACCGCGCCCACCGCTATGAAAATTACGATCACGAATCGCCCCCAAACACAAAGACTCCTGCAGGCGCGTTCCTGCAGGAGTCATTGGTCTCCGTGGGCGGAGACGGTTCATGGCGGACTCCACCGCCCGATGCGCCAATCCTACATCAGGCCATCGGCCCGTCGGAGCCGCGTGGCCCAGATGAAGCACGGAATCGCCAAGAGTTGAGCGGCCACCGAGAACGCCATCAAACCGGCAATCGAATGTGCATACATCCACCCCATCAACGCGCTGCCACTGAACCAGGCGACGCCGTACGCGAGATTGAAGACGCCATACGCCGTCGCGCGCCTCGCCGGGGACGTCATGTCGGCGATCGCCGCGCGCATGATCGACTCCTGGGCGCCCATGCCGATACCCCAGAGGATGGTTCCGAGGACCGCGAACTCGGCCCGAGCACCGAACCCGAATAGCGCGAAGCCGGCTGACACCAACGTCGAGAACACCAACACGGTCACGCCGGACCGATCGAACCATCGTCCGAAGATCACCGCCGCGATCGCATCGACACCCATGGCCAACGCGTACAACGCCGGAATCCACGCGAGGCTGACGGTCCCTGCGCGACCGAAGTGATACGCGAGCAGTGGGTAGTCAGCGTACCCGGCAGCCACCAGGGCGCTCCCACACAAATAGACCCAGTACGCCTTCGGGAATCCCGCCGATGTAGAGAGGCGCACGTCCGGAATTTCAAGGTCCTGCGGGCGCGGGTAGAGGAGCCAGGCGAGGGCCAACGTCCCCAGCGCGGCCAGTGCCGGAACCAGCAACGCCGCAAATCCGCGCCGGTAGTCGGCGTTCTGCGCGATGACGACCGTCAGCACCAACGGTCCTACCGTGGCTCCTACCTGGTCGAGCGCCTCGTGCAGCCCGAATCCCCAACCGCGGCCTGTGGTCTTGGTCGCGTACGACAGCATCGCATCACGGGCCGGCGTGCGGAGCGCCTTCCCCGTCCGTTCGAGGATGACCAGCGCCGCGACCACCTGCCAGTTCCCCGCGAACGCGAGCAGCGGCACGGCGAACAGATTGAGCGCGTAACCGGCAAACGTGATGGCCCAGCAGTGGTGCGTCCGATCGGCCAGTCGGCCAGACCAGAGCCGCAACCCGTAGCCGACGAGCTCACCGCCGCCTGACACGGCGCTGATCGCAAACGCCGACGCGCCAAGCATTCCGAGGAACGGGCCGACGGCGCTCCGCGCACCCTCGTACGTCATGTCCGCGAAGAGACTGACGATGCCGAGCAGGATGACGAAGTTCAGCGCTCGCGATGTGCGCATCCTGTCTCCGATGCTGGCCGACCGATGTGTTCGAGCACTTGCGCCGCCGTGCGGCGGACGATAAACGACCGATGTCCGAGGGCATCCAACGCGATCCGCCGAGCGTCATCATCCGCTACGACGACCAGTGCGCTCAGGAGACCGGCCAGGACATGTGGCTCGTTCGGAAATCGCCGCATGGCTGTCTCTATGGCGTGCGAGGCCTCAGGATCGTGGCGAGCGGCAAGCGCGACGGCCGCGCGGATGACCGTATCCGCGATCGGATGCGTGAGCGCGCCCATCAGCTTGTCGCGGAAGTCGCGTTCGTGAAGGTTGGTGATATTGGCTCCGCAGTGAGAGCACAGACGCGCGTCGTGGGGAACGCGCCAGCATGCGGGACAGAGCGTCGTCATGGTGGCCTCCAGGCAGATTCCTGCCGATGGGTTCTCAGCAGGAGTCATCAGCCTGGCCGGGCACCAGACGGGCAACGGCGGACTCCATCGCCGTACGTGTCTATCTCTTGAAGACGAATACTTCGCACATGGCGTTCGCTGCGCACCAGCGCTGGACTCAAGGAGGTGGTGGGCCCTTGACGCAGAACCACGTCACCACGCCCAGCATCATGATCGCCAGGCACGCCACGGCAATCATTCCAAGCAGGGTCATATTCGTCGCCCAAAAACAAAAAACTCCTGCAGGTGCGTTCCCGCAGGAGTCATTGGTCTCACCACGTGAGACGGTTCTCGGCGGACTCCACCCCGCCCGTTTTTTCCATCCTACACCACGTCACAGGCAGGTTCAGGCGGACTTGGATCGCCGGGCGGAATGTTCTGGTAGCGTAGCGAAGGCGGCGCAGTCGGCGCCTCTGGAGCCTACGATCCCGCTGTGAAAATCCTGATCATCTCCGACGTTCACGGCAATGCTGAGGCATTGAACGCCCTGACCGAGTCGTACGATGAACTGTGGGTGCTCGGCGATCTGGTCAACTATGGTCCGGAACCCGCTCCTGTCATTCGCCGCTTGCGACAGCGCGCGACATTGATCGTACGCGGCAACCACGATCACGCCGTGGGTTATGACGTTGACCCGAGATGTTCCCCTCCGTTCCGCGCGATGGCGGAAGCCACACGGCAACACGCGCTGAAGACGCTCTCTGAGGAGGACAAGCACTTCCTTCGCGACCTGCCGCTGACGGCGTCCGTAGAGCGCGACCAGCGGCGCTTTTTCCTGTGTCACGCGACGCCGTTAGACCCATTGTTCGCGTACTGTCCGCCTGATTCGCGAGCGTGGGTGGACGAGATCGCCGCAGTCGACGCCGATGTGATTCTCGTGGGCCATACGCATCTGCCGTTCGTCCGTCGCATTGGCAACCGGACGGTGGTGAATCCCGGCAGTCTGGGGCAACCCAAGGACGGAGGGCCCGACGCCTCCTACGCCGTTTGGCAGGACGGGGAGTTCACACTTCGTAAGATGAAGTACCCGGTAGACCGCACGGTCGCGAAGATCGCAGACCTGCCCCTACCGACGGAGATTACAGCCGCTCTGCGTCATCTGCTCGAGACCGGAAGCCCGCCCACTTCCTGAACCTGCCGAGAATGGCGCATTGACGGCACCGCTCGCTCATCCCCATAATTAAAGAAACGGCGGTGGAGTCCGCCCGTAACCGTCGCGTCGCCTGACGCGGCCAATGACTCCTACAGCAGAGGATTCTGCCGTGGGCGAGTCATTGGCGCTCCCGGCATGTCTCCACCCCCAGGGCGCACGCGTGCGCCGCGGGGACCCCAAGGGGGCCGGGAGCATGACGACGACTCATCTGCAATCGGATACGGCGCGAGGTCGGCCATGACGGAGGTCTGGCTCCGCGCAACGCTCTGGCTCGGGCTCGCGCTCGCTGCCACGCTGATTTCGATTCGGCTGAGAATTGCGACCGCGCTCTCGGAGATCGTCGTCGGCACGGTCGCGCAACTACTCATTGGCGCGTTTGTCGGGACCGCTCTGCTCGGCACAACCGACAGCTGGATCACCTTCTTGTCCGCCACCGGCGCGGTGTTCCTCACCTTCCTCGCTGGCGCCGAGCTCGATCCGGCGGTGCTTCGCGCCAAGTGGCGGGAGACCGGCGTGATCGGGCTGGTCAGCTTCGCGGCCCCATTCCTCGGGTGCGCGGCCTATGCGCGGTATGTCCTCGCGTGGGACTTGCAGGCGAGTTGGCTCGCCGGCGTGGCGCTGTCGACCACGTCAGTGGCGGTCGTGTACGCCGTGATGCTCGAACTCGGTCTCAACAGCACGGGGTTCGGAAAAGCCGTTCTGGCCGCCTGCTTCGTCACCGATCTGGGAACCGTGGTCGCGCTCGGGCTGATCTTCGCGCCGTTTACGGCCCGTACGCTGGTCTTCGCACTTGTCACCGCGGTTGTCGTCGGCGTCCTCCCATGGGTGACGTCACGCTTTTTTCGAACATTCGGCGGGCGCCCCTCGGAACTCGAGGTCAAGTACCTCCTGCTGGTGCTGTTCGCCCTCGGCGGGTTGGCGACCTGGGCAGATAGTGAGGCCGTCCTCCCGGCGTACCTGGTAGGGATGGTCCTCGCGGGCACCGTCGGCAAGGACCACGCATTGATCCGGCGGTTGCGCACGCTGACGTTTGGTCTGCTCACGCCCTTCTATTTCATTCGCGCCGGCTCGTTCGTTTCGGTGCCGGCCCTCGTCGCCGCTCCCACGGTCGTCGGCGGGCTGCTGGTGGTGAAACTCTTGACGAAGACACTTGGCATCTGGCCTGTGACACGGCTGTTCCGGTATCCCCGCACCGAAGCCGCATACGCCACGCTGCTGATGTCCACCGGACTGACGTTCGGCAGTATCTCGGCGCTGTTCGGTCTGACGCACAACATCATCGATCAGGCGCAATACTCGTATTTGATTGCGGCAGTCATTGGCAGCGCGGTCGTCCCCACGCTAGTGGCGAACGCGTTCTTCGTGCCCCGATACCTGCTGCCGAAGGCTGAGGCGCCATCGCCGGCGGGTCCTGTGCCGCACGTCATGGCGGTTGGCGAACGGGAGGGATGATGATCGCGACGCATATTCTGGTCGGCCACGATGGGTCCCGTGATGCCGAGACGGCGTTCGAGGACGCGCTCGACCTCGCGGCGCTTGCCCGGGCGCGACTCTCCGTCGTGTCGGTCGCGAGTCCTCCGGAGCCGCCGACAGAAGTCGAGACGCAGGCCGCCATCGAAGCAGCCACGGCCCATTACGAGAAACTGTTCGAAAGCGTGCGCCGGCAGGCCCAGGAGCGACACGTGGAACTCCGCACGCACGTACTTGTGGGTCACCCCGCAGCTCAGATCTTGAAAACGGCCACCGCTCAGCATGCCGACCTGATTGTCGTTGGCCACCGCGGCCGATCGGCGATCCGCGAATGGGTCTCCGGCTCAACGTCGCGACGGGTCGTCTCACACGCCAACTGCCCTGTCCTCGTCGTGAGGGCGCGTTGATGGCGATGCTGATGCCCTACCTCCTTGTCGGTGTTGGCGGATTCGTTGGAGCCAATGCGCGATTTGTCATCGCACGGCTGGTGGGAGCTGCCTTCGAGACACGCTTTCCGCTGGGCACGTTTGTCATCAATATCAGCGGCTCGTTCCTGTTGGGCGTGCTCGGCACGCTCATCGCGCTGAAAGTGATGCCCAACTCGGAGGCGATGCGGCTCGCCCTGGGCGTCGGCTTCCTCGGCGCGTTCACGACGTTTTCCACCCTCGAATTCGAAACGCACGCCCTGTTCGAGGACCGATCCTGGCTGCTGGCCACCACCAACATGTTTGCGAGCCTGTTCGTGGGGCTGCTCGCGCTCAGGGCCGGGATCGTGCTCGCGAGAACGTGGCTGACATGAGGGAACGGCCATGAAGACCGAATCGGAACAGGTCCTGTGTCGGTTTCAACTCTCGAACTTCATTCGACACGGCATGTCGCCGCTGTACGAATGGATCGTCGAGACTGCCCACCGGGAAGGCTTGCAGGGTGCGACCGTGCTGAAGGGCTTCTACGGTCTTCGGCCTGAAGGATCGGTCCTCGAGGAGCACACCTGGTCGATTTCACAGGAGCTCCCGATGATCGTCGAAGTGGTCGACGAACCGGCGCGTATCGAAGCACTGTTGGCAAAGGTCGAGCCCGTCTTCCGTGAAGGCATCATCACGCTGGAGCGCGCCCATGTGCTCTTGTATCGGGCCGGCCCACGAGAACCGTCGCCCCCGCTCACCGGCCGGAACATCCTGGCCACCACTACGACCAGCGCGGCATATGGAGTGCGAACCATGAACGTACCGGGACAGGGCGTGTTGCTCCGCATTTTCATCGGCGAGAGCGACAAAGAGCCTGGCCGCGACCGGCCGCTGTACGAGGCGATCGTCCGTCGTGCACGAGAAGCGCACCTGGCAGGTGCGACGGTCCTGCGTGGCCCGATGGGCTTCGGCCGCCACTCACGAGTCCACACGGCGAAGTTGCTCGAACTCTCGACCGACCTGCCGATTGTCATCGAGATCGTCGATTCGGAGGAGAAGGTCGACGCGTTTCTCCCCACCGTCGATGAACTGGTCACGGAAGGGCTCGTCACCCTCGAAGCAGTGCGCATCGTGCGCTACGTCTCGCCAGAGAGTCGGTAGAGCGACCCGGATCGAGTGACCGAGGTATGCATGGCGGCACACGGCCTTACGGAGAATCACGAGCGCGGCCTGCTGGCGAGCGTCCAGTACGCAGCGCAATTGATCCGTCAGTGTGAGGAGATCCTTGCCGCGTCTGATCGGCCGAGCCCGCTGAACCGCTATACGGGCGGCGTGACGCCGCCGCAACGGAAGATCGTCGCAGACTACCTCCATCGCCTCCATCAACAGTTGCTCGGGTTCCTGGACGCCGCCGGCATAGCGCCGCCGGCAGCACGGATCAGTGCGGTGCACGCGCTCCACAACGCAATGATGTTCGTGGAGAACGCGCTGGAGGAAATGCGCCCCGGATACCTGCGGGGGTACGGTGCGGTATCCCCGGACGCAGAGCAGCTCCTCGACGGCGCCGCGTCCGAGATGCAGGCCCAGGTGCGGGAGATCGAGAACTTCCTGATGGGCGCCTCGGCCGACGTCCTCCGCACGCGCCTGGATTCGCTTGCCGGAGATGCGCTGGCAGCAGACCTGAAGCGCCTCGAGCGCGTCATCACCGACCATGGCCTCGTCAACCTGCGCGCGTCACTGACGTTGATCGTGGATCGCACAATCGAGGCGACGTTTGAAGTGGCAATCATTGGGCGCGTCAGCAGCGGCAAGTCGTCCCTCCTGAACGCGCTCGTTGGTGCGGAGGTCCTGCCCACAGGCATCCTGCCCATGACCTCGGTGCCGACGCGACTGCGCCGCGGATCGACGCCCGCGGTCCATATCACCTACGCACACGGCCGGACGGCGTCGTACGGGATCGAGCGACTCGGGGAGTACGTCACGGAGATGCACAATCCGGGAAACGAAAAGCGCGTGGCTCGCGTCCTGGTGGACTACCCGTCGGACTTGCTGCCGGAAGGCGTCACCTTCGTCGATACGCCCGGTCTCGGTTCGGTCGCTTCACGCGGTGCCCTGCAGACCTTCGCGTATCTGCCGCGATGTGACCATGCGGCGTTTCTCTTCGACGCGACGGCGCCGCTGGCCGAGGAAGATCTTGGTCTCCTCACGTTCCTCCGTGACGCCGGCATCGCAACATCCGTACTGCTGAGCAAGGCCGACCTTCTCGGCGGTGAGGATTTGCAGCGCGTTCAAACCTACGTGGCGGCTGAAGTTCAGAAGCGACTGCCTGCAGCGGTTGCGGTGCGGCCCGTCAGCGTGATGCCGTCGCACGCACACCTGCTGCGCGCGTGGGTCGCTGACGACGTGGTTCCCCTGGGTACAGAGGCCGTGGCTCGCCGGCACGATGCGCTTGTCCGGAAGGTCGAGATCCTCCGTGCGCAAGCCGCAGCGATGCTGGAGCAGCGGACCGCTGACCCGGCACCGCGGGCCCTGCACGCCAGCGAGACCGCAGCCATCGCCTCCCGACTCCGGGACGTGAGCGCCGCCTTGGAGCGCAAGAGCCGCGAATTGCTGTCGCTGTCCGAGCGCCGACCCGCCATCGTGGAGGCCGCCCTCGCCTCCGCTGCGGCGAAGCTGGTCGACGGATTCGGCGGTGGCGACGGGTCGGCGGACTCGGCTCGTGCCGAGCTCGCAGGGCCGGCCCATGACGAGGCCGAACGAGTTGCGAACGACCTCGAACGTCTGGACGGTGACGTACGGAGCGCGCTGGCAGAGGCGGCATCAGCCGCGGGAATGCAAGGGCCGCCGGAGGCCCTCGACACCCATCGTGAAGTGCCCCTGATCGCCGTGCCGTCGCTCTCCCCGGCGGGAAAACCGCCCGCGTGGACCCACGTCAGCGCCTCGCTTATTCGGAAATGGACTGTCGATCGCCTTCAGGAGCAGTGGGCGCCAGCTGTCGATCGTGCGGTGGCCGCATATCTCGACGTCCTGAAACGTTGGGCCACCGACCGACTGGCGCAATTGCGAGAGGAATTCGAGAGCGGCAGCCGTCCGCTGCTGGCCCAACGTGATGGCACGTCGGCGCCGCCCGGCCGCGACGGGCCCGTTCCGGTCGAGTCCGACTTGCGATGGCTGCGCGAGGCTAAACATCCCAACATCAGTCGTGGCGGAGTGCCGTCTCATTCGATTCTGGAGTGAATCATGCCGACCATTGTGGCCATCACGGCCGGAGAGATCCTTGACTCGCGCGGAAACCCCACCGTAGAAGTCGATGTCCGTTTGTCGAACGACGAACGCGGGCGGGCCGCGGTCCCCTCAGGAGCGTCAACCGGTGAACGGGAAGCGCTTGAACTGCGGGATGGGGACCCGCTGCGCTACGGTGGCAAAGGCGTGCTGAAGGCGTGCGAGCACGTGAACGGCGAGATCGCTCGTGCGCTGAATGGCCAGAACGCCGCCGATCAAGCAGCTATCGATCGCCTGCTCATCGATCTGGATGGAACACCAAACAAG
>CAZCEL010000004.1:0-26154 GCA_964497175.1 uncultured Bifidobacteriaceae bacterium | reverse complement strand
GCTGTGTCCACGCCAACTTTCGACATGCTGGCCACCGATGGAGTCGTGTTCGAGCGGGCGTACTCCCACGTGCCGCAAACGCTGCCTGCCCACGCGTCGCTGCTGAGCGGACGGCTGCCATTCGATACCGGCGTCCGCGATGCTGTCGGACCGGCGGTGAAGCCTTCGGAGCGGATGCTCGCCGAGATTCTTCGCGACCGCGGGTTCAGCACGGGAGCCGTCGTGTCGTCGTGGCTGTTGCGCGAGGACGTGGGCCTGGGCCAGGGATTCGATCTGTTCGACGACGCCATGCCGGTCCCCTCGGACGGAACGCTTCTCGACGAGCTGCACCGCGACGGAGCCGAATCGATCGCCGGCGCGGAGCAGTGGCTGGAAGCCTTCGGTGGGTCCCGGGCCTTCCTGTTTGTGCAGCTCGCCGAGCCGCATGCACCGTACGACGCGCCGGACCGCTTTGCCGGGTCCAGCGCGTACGACAGCGAGATTGCCTACGCGGACGAGCTCGTCGGGCGCCTCGTTCGTTATCTGAAGACCCATCAGCTCTACGATCGCTCGACCATCGTGCTCGTCTCCGATCATGGAGAAGGCCTCGGCGACCACGGCGAGCTCGGGCACGGCCTGCTGACGTACGAAGAGACGCTCAGAATTCCGCTCATCGTCAAACTGCCGGCCGGCGAGGGCGCCGGGCGTCGCGTCAAGGACGTCGTGCAGCACGTGGACGTCGCGCCGACGATTCTGGACCTGGCGAAGGCGCCAATCCCCGGCGCGATGCGCGGCCGGTCGCTGAGGCCGTTACTGGAGGGCGGGGGACGGTTTCCGCGGCGGATCGCGTACTCGGAGTCGCTCTACGCGCACTATCACTTCGGGTGGAGTGGGCGCATGACGATTACGGACGGGCGCTACCGGTACATCGGGCCGGACCATGAGGAGCTCTACGACCTCGACGCCGATCCGGACCTACTGATCAACCTCGCCGGCACGGAGTCCTCGACGGTCGCCTCGCTGCGCGACCAGCTCGCCGAGCTGCTGGACGGCGTGGAGAGCACTGCGACGGCAGTCCCAGTTCCACCAGAAGTGCGTGAGCGGCTGGAAGCGCTGGGCTACGTGGGTCAGGAATACGACCGTTTCGGAGTGTCGGGCAATCGCGATTCGTCAGGTGAGTCGGAGAGTGCAGCGCCGGCTCAGCAGAGTGCGGCGGCACGAAACCCTGGCGATCATGTGGGGTTCGTCGCACAGTATCGCCGGGCTGTCGGCCTGGCAGGTTCCCGGCGCTGGTTCGAGGCGATCGACGCGTTTCGAAAGCTTCTTGGAGAAGAGCCGGGGCGCGCCGACCTCTGGATTCACCTGGCTGAAACCGCGGCGAAAGCGGGCCGGCATGAGCTCGCCGTCGATGCGTACCGTCGTGCCGCCAATCTCGGAGCCGATCCGGAGGCGGCCCTTGGGGCTGCGGCCGCGCTGCTCGAGCTCAGGCGACTGGCCGGTGCGAGAGTGGAAGCGGAACGCGCGGCCACACGGGCACCTGCGGAGGATGTCCGGAGTCGATCGTCAGCCCACGAGCTGCTGGCCCGAGCGGCCCTCATGGATCACGACGAGGTGAGAGCCCGGGAAGAGGCCGCGCGCGCGGAACAGGCCGAGCCGGGTCGTCCGATGGTCGCCTACATTGAGGGGAGGGTCGCCTACAGCCGCGGGCTCCACGAGGCGGCAGTCGGTCTGTTCGAGGAAGCGCTCGCCAAGCAGCTCAAGCTCGGAGGCCGGGCCGTCAGCGATTTCCACTTCCATCTGGCAAGGGCGCTGCAGGGTCTGCACAGGGTTGACGAGGCCGAGTATCACTTCCTGGAAGAGCTGAAGAGCTTTCCGCGGAACATTCCGGCGCGGCTCGCGCTCGCCGGCCTCTACCGTACGGCGGGCAGGTCTGAAGAAGCCGCCGCCGCCCTCGAGGATCTCGTGCGGATCGTGCCGACGCCTGAAACGTATGCAGCAGCGGCGCGCGCGTGGGCTGAGATCGGGGACCGGCGCAAGGCCGCGGCGGTGCGAGCCGAGGCGACGCAGCGGTTTCTGTCGCCTCCGCGTCCGCTGCATCCTCCTGCTGGCGGGTAGTGAGCTCGACCAGCCCCTTACTTCCCTTACTTCTTTACTTCTTTACTTCTCGATCTCTTTACTATACGGTATCCACGTGGGCGCACGGCGCGGCGTGTCACTTCAGATCAGCCGGGTTTCGAGCAAGGGGCAGGTGACCCTTCCGAAGAGGGTCCGCCAGGCCATCGGCGTCGGTCCTGGCGACGCCGTGGCGTACGACATCAGCAAGGGCAGCGTCAGCCTGCGTCGAGTGGAGCCGATCGATGTGGCGTTCCACGCTGCCCTCGAGTCCTCCCTCGCTGAATGGGGCTCCAGGGAGGACGACGAGGCGTACGGTGACTTGTGACGCATGGCAGATCATCGTCGTGCCATTCCCATTCACCGATCGGGCCACGACCAAGCGCCGTCCGGCGCTCGTGCTGAGCGGCCGGCTCTTCAATCGCCATGGGCATTCCGTGCTTGCCATGGTCACGTCGGCAGCTCATCACTCGTGGCCTGGAGACACACCGATCACGAATCTGAAGAGCGCCGGGCTGAAGGCCCCGAGCCTCGTACGGTTGAAGGTCTTCACGATCGACAACCGGTTCATCGCGCGGCGCATTGGAACGCTCGAAGCCGCCGACCAGGCGACGGTGTCAGCGCGCGTGCGCGAGGCTCTGCCGGTGTTCGCGGGCTCGAAGTAGATCGCGCCTGATAGGAACGAACGAGGGGAGGCCCGAAGGCTCCCCCTCCTTCTTCGTGCGACCGAACCGCACGACCGGTTAGAACCTGATCCGGGCGCCCAGGAAGCTACGGAACGGCAGCACCCACTGGATGGGACCGCCGAACGGCACGCCGCCGAGCCCCGCCACCAGATCCATGTTGCGGATGGCCGACTGCGCATCGAACACGTTGAACAGGTCCACGAAGAACTCGGCCGTGTAGTTGCCAATGCGCCGCACGTACTGGACACGCGTGTCGAAGGTCGCGTAGGACGGGTTCTCGAACCCGCCGACCGCGCCCGGCTCGATCCAGCGCGCCGTGATGCCGGCGAACTCGAACGCGTTCGCGCTCGAGACGCGAACCGGCAGGTGCCGGCTCGACGCCCGGAACGTCTTGCTGCCGATGACGCCCGAGTTCCAACCGAGCGTCGCGCCGACCTGCAGGCCGAAGTTGAAGTTGTACGAGCCGCCGGCCTTGAACAGGTGGTGAACGACGCCGGGCTGCGTCCCGAACTGGTTCGGCGCCCGTGGATCGAGGAAGAGCACGTCGCCCTGGAAGTCGGCGTTCCCATCGGAGTTGGTGTTCCCTTTCCCGTCGAGATAGTTGTAGGACACGAGCGTTTGCCAGTTCCGCTCGAATCGCTTTCGGTACACAAGCTCCAGTCCATTGAAGTCGCGCTTGCCGCCCGCGAGCGTGGCGATGAAGAAGTTGGCTTCAGGGAAGGTCGTGTAGCCGAAGTACTGGGGCCCCAGGAAGAGCGAGTCCGGATGGTTGATGGGACCCCCATACACCTCCGGATCGCCGTACAAGTGATGGTCGTAGTCCTCGAGGATGTCCCGGGTGCGCCGGTTGAAGTAGACGGCCTCGACGCTCTGATTCTTGCCAAGATCGATCCCGTAGCTCACCTGGAGGTCGTCGGTATACGGCGTCTTAGTCGTCGGCGCGAAGAAGGCGTCAAACTGAACGGGGCCCCCGCGCGTCCGGTAAGTGATCCATTCTCCGAGAGCGTACACCTGCTCCTCGAGAATCGAGCCGCCGAGCGTGCCGGCGAAGTTCGTCATGTCGTTGCGGATCGGATCGAAGTACCGGCCCCAGAAGACCGAGGCCTTCTGCCGGCCGTCGCCGCGCACGTCCCAGACCGCGCTCAGGCGCGGCGCCCAGGCCCACTCGAACGTGAAAATGTTGTCGCCGTTGGTCGCGTAGTGCTTCCACTGCTCGCTCCGGAGGCCGACGTTGAAGGTCCACCGGTCGAACCGGAACTCGTCCTGGATGAAGAACCCCAGGCCGCGCGAGCCAGTGATCTGCGCGCCCTTCTGTGACTGGAAGGTCCGGTCGTAGTTGATCTGGTTGTTCGGATTGCCGGCCGTCACGTTGAACACGAGCGCCTGGCTGAGCTCCGCCGAGCTGATGGTGCCGTTGCGGTCGAGATCGAAGGCCGCATAGTAGCGCGCGCGATCCGCCCTCGCGTTGACCGTCTGGATGAACCCCGTGTAGTCACTGGTGTTGGTCGAGTCGAACGCCAGGACCGTGAAGCCCCCGCCGGCCACATCCCCGGCGCTGATGCCGGAGCCGACGTAGCGGCTGGACAGCGACTCGTAAATCGCGTCGCCGATGTAGAGCGTGTTCCGCAAGTTGGTGGTGTCCGACCACTCGAGGCCTCCCTTGAACACGTGGTTCCCGAGCGCGTACTGCACCGACCCGCGCACGTGTGACGTATTTCGCTCTTCCGGGAGATCCCGCCCGTATCCGCCAAGCGACTCTTCGGCGAGTGTCCGGGTATCGGAGCCGCGGAATATCACCGTGTTCGACGGCTGGCGAATCACGGAGAAATCGCTGATGTCCGCCTTGTGCCGGTTTCCGCTCACATCGATCAGGAAATTGCCAGCCACGCGAGTGTAGTTGCCGGCGAAGCGTGGCCCGCCCTGGTCGCGCCTACGGTCCCGCTCGTTGGTGATGTTGCGGTCGCGGCTCCCTGTGGTCTTCAGCGGATCGGCCATGATGGTGAAGCTCACGAGATCGGTGCTGCTCACGCCCCAGGTGCCCTTGGCAAATGTCTGGTGTTCCGTTCGCTTGGGTTGGCGCAGCACCAGGGCCGCATTGTCAATCGCGGTGACCGTGTCGCTGCGGCGCAGGTAGCGGTAGCTGCCGAAGAACCAGACCTTGTTCATCAGCGCCGGGCCGCCGAACGTGAAGGCCGTTTCATGATGCCCGAACTCGTCGTTCGTCCCATGCTCGTTCTCGGAAACCAGATCGGTGTTCTGGAAGAAGTAGTTCCCCGACCCGCGGAACGCGTTGCTGCCGGACTTCGTGATGACGTTCGAGATGAGCCCGGCCACGCCGACGTACTCGGCCGGAATGCCGCCCGTGATTACCTTCTGTTCCTGGATCACCTCCGTGTTCATGTTCGCGCCGAAGGTGCCTCGCACTGGATCGGTGACGTTGATGCCGTCGAGATAATATGCGTTGTCGGTGGAGACGCCAGCGTTGTCGCCCTGAATGCGGACGATGTCAGAGTAGTTCATCCCCGACCGGACCGCCGGATTGCCTGGCGACAACTGGTTGTCGGGCATCACGCCTGGAACGAGCTGCAGGTAGCTCTGGTAGCTGCGGCCCGTGGGCACCGATTCGGTGAGCTGCAGCGTGATGTCGGCGCCCGTTGTGGCGCGCGTCACGTCGACCACGGGCGTCGCCTGGCCGAGGACGGTCACCGCTTCGGTCACCGTCGACAGCGTCAGCGTCGCGTGCAGTGTCGTGACCTGGCCGCTCCTGACGAGAATGTTCTCGCGCGTGAGATCGCGGAATCCCGACAGCGTCGCCCTGACCGTGTACAGCGCAGACGGCGCGAGCGCCTCGAGTGTCGCCACCCCTTCGGCATCGCTGACGGCCGTGCGTGTGGTCACCACGTCGCTTGCGGCCGCGGTGACGGTGACGCCGGGCAGCCGTCCGCCCTGCTGATCCTCGAGGACCACCTGGATGCTCCCGGTCGTGCTGACCTGAGCGAGGGCCGGGCTCGCGGCCGCTGCCATGAGCCCCAGCACGAGTACTCCCAAGCTGCGAAGTCGCATGTCTGCTACTCCTTGGATGAAGAAGTTCAAGTGAGCACGCTTTCATCCGCGAGGGGCGCTCGCATGACGCTCCCCGCGTTGAACGACCGTTCAAGTATAAGCCGGTCGCCCGTCTGTCAACCCGGCATGCTCAACGGATTCTCCGACAGATATTCCCCAGGAATCCAACAAAATGAAGCGCCAGTCATCATTTCAGTGACTTTCGCTGGAACCTTCGCCTTTCCAGCGGGTCCGTCCCGCGGCGTCCCCTGCTCGCGATCGCGGTTTCGAGTTGCGTGGAGGGAAGCACGATCGCGCCGCCCTTGTTGCACCCGCAACGATCCCGTTGTGTAATGCCGCCATGGCTCGCCCGCGTGTGCGCACTGCGGTCCTCGTCGCGCTGATGCTGGCTGGCGCAGCCGCGCGCACTGTCGCACAGCCGCTCTCGGGCCGACTGCTGCTCGCAACGGTCGCCGACAGAGGAAATCGCGCCATCGTCGACGTGAGCGCGGATGACCTTGTCATCGAAGAAGGCGGCCAGAACCGGGAGGTCCTGGACGTGCGGTCGGCTGACTACCCGGTTGCCGTTCTCGTCGGCCACGGGCCGGACTCGATCGAGGCGCACGCCGCCGTCAAGCACGCCGTGAGGGGATTCATCGAGCGGCTTGGCCAGCGCCCTCTGGCCATCGGCTCGCTGGCTGACAGTGACAGATTTCCGGCGTCCTTCCAGGCCGACCGGGCGACCGTTCTCGCCTCTCTCGATGGAATGACGCCCGTCAACACGCGGGCCCGCCCTCTCCGTGCAATCGCGCACGCCGTGCGCGCGCTCCGCGAGACGGCAACGCCATTCGCAGCCGTGGTGATCGTGGCCACCAGACCAGCCGACGAGGCCGCAGACGACGGAGAACTATTAGCGGCCATTCTCGACAGCGGCGTCGCGGTGTCCGCGATCGTGAGCCGCGCGGGCGGAGCGATCGAAGCGGCGCAAAACAATCAGGACGTCCTGCGCCTGCTGGCCGACCAGACCCGCGGGCACTACACCGCCGTGTTTGCGACAGCGTCCTACGGCAGCGCGCTCGAGCGATTGGCCGATCGCTTCGCCGCCGAGTTGATCATCGAGTACCTGGTCCCCGCCGGGTCGCAGCCTGGCGAGGTGCGGGCGGGAGTGCGCATACCGGGCGCGCGGATTACAGGCCTGCGGACAAGATAGCCTTTCTGCCTTTCTTTTAATGCCCCCTTCCTTCCATCTGCCGGAGCGCCTCCTCGATCAGCCGCTCGTTATCTTCCCGCGTCAGGTTGCGCTGAATGATCTTCGAGGCGATCGCCACTGACAGATCTCCGGCTTCGTGGCGGATCTGCTGCAGGGCGCGGGAGGTCTCCAGTTGAATCTGGCGCTCGGCCGCGCGCACGATGCCCTCGGCCTCGGTCCTGGCCTTGAGCCGCATCTCCTCGCGCAGCCGCGCCGCGTCCGCGCGGCTCTGAGACATGATGGCTTCCGATTCCGATCGGGCTTTGCGCAGGATCTCCGAGGACTGCTGGTCGATCCGCTCGAGCTCCTTCCTGGCCTGCTGCGCGTCATCGAGCGCCTTCCGGATGGTCTGGCTCCGCTCGTCGAGGGCCTTGAGCAGCGGGCGCCAGGCGAATTTCGCCAGCAGCGCCAGCAGCACCAGAAACGTGACGATGGTCCAGATGAACAGGCCGGGATCTGGTTGGACCAGTGGGTTGTTCATGATTAGCCGACCGGGTTCGCCAGCAGCAGGACGAGCAGGGCGAAGACTTCCGCCAGAATCGCCACGCCTTCGAGAAGGAAGAGCGGCAGGTTCACGGCGCCGGTAATCTTGTCGGCGGCGCTGGGCTGCCGGGCGATGCCCTCGGCCGCGGCCGCAGCCAGCCGCCCGATGCCCAGTCCGGCGCCGATCACTATCAGACCCAGCCCGAGAGCGACCCCCGCCAGATGCATCGCGCTCGAACCGGCCCCGCCGGCCTCCTGCGCCCGGACGGAAGTGCCGACGAGTGATACGAAAGCAACGGCCAGAAGCGCCAGGACCGTCACTCTACGCACGAAGCCTGCTCTGCTCATTCCTGTGTCCTTTCTGTGAGGGTTGTCAGGGTGTCTCAGTGATGAACGTGGATGGCCATGCCGATGAACACGGCGGTCAGCAGCGTGAACACATACGCCTGCACCAGCACGACGATGATCTCGAGGGCGGAAATGCCGACGGCCAGCGGCACCGATACCGCCAGGCCGACGCCGATGCCCGCGACGGCGCGTCCGAACATCTCGGTGAAGAGAAACACGAACGAGAGGATTGCGAGGATGGCGATATGGCCGCCCGTCATGTTCGCGGCAAGTCGCATCGTCAGGGCGAACGGCCGCACGAACATGCCGATCACCTCGATGGGAATCAGGATGACGTAGATGGCCGGGTTCAGACCGTGCGGCACGAGGTTCTTCCAGTGCTTGACGAACCCATGCGCCTTCGTTCCGGCCAGAATGATGGACAGGAACGTGATCGTCGCCAGCGCCGCGGTCACGTTGAAGTTGGCCGTCGCGGTCGCGCCTCCGTGGACCACGCGGCCCAGGAACGAGTCGGCGCCGGTACGCAGCACGTAGCGGTCCAGGAGGGCCACGACCTCGAACACCGGAATCAAGCCGATCGCATTCGAGAACAGGATGAACAGGAAGAAGGTCAATACGAGCGGCGTCCAGGTCTGGACCCACTTTCCGCCAACATTCGGCAGCACGATGGAATCGCGCACGAACTCGACGACAAACTCCAGTCCGCCCATCAGGCCGGAGGGCACGAGACGCTCCTGCCGCAGATACCGCCGCACGGTCCAGGTGACCACGAGGAACACGACGGCTGCCACGAGCCACAGCATGAAGACGTGCTTGGTCACCGAGAAGTCGATGCCGAACAGTTTGGGGAGATGAATCAGGGGGTGGTCGAGGCCGCTGTTCGAGACGTGCTCGATGATCGTCTCGCCGGCGTTGAACTTCTCCGAGGCGCCGGCGGCGTGCCCCTCGACCTGCTGGACGTGCTCTTGAAACGACATTGTTGACGTCAGACTACGCTACCGCGCCGGGCGGGCCCCGCCGGCGAACAGGCGGCGGAGGTAGATCGCCTCGACGGCGTACAACGCGATGAAATAGCTGGCAAAACCGGCCGCGAACGGAACGGGGCGGACCGAGACGAGCAGGATCACCGCCGCCACGTAGACGCCGAAGAACACCAGCTTGATTGCAAACGCCCCCGCCATCACCGACGACAGCGTCTCGGGGCGCTGTCTGAATCTCCGCTCCACCAGGACCCAGGTTCCAATCACCGCCGCCAGCGGGCCGAGCATCCCCAGCAGGACGTCGAAGGCGACCTGCCGCCCCGCCAGCGCCAGCACGACCAGCCAGGAGGCGGCGCTCATCCCTACCATCACGGTCACAGGACTCATCGTCGCCAGACGGCCCTGGCCAGCTCGTAGAAACCGACGATCACCCCCAGCATCAGACCGCCCAGCAGCAGCCAGGGCGACGTGCCCCACCACTGGTCCGCTGCGTAGCCGATGCCGCCGAGCAGCAGAATCGCGCCGATGAGCGTGTAACTGGCTCCCGCGGCGGGTCCGGCGCGTGCGACGTTGTCTTGAAACGCCTTCAGAGAACGCTGAATGAAACGGCTGCGCTCATCCTCGGGCATGGCTCGACGGGGATTATCCCCGACGGCCGGGTGGGGAGTATAGCGTACCTTGTGAAAAACTTCACCAGCGCCGGTCCTACCGGATGCCCGCGACCGGGCTGGCGCCCATCGACGCGGCCGATGCTTCCGCCGCGTCGAACAGCTGCCGCGGGTAGACGCCCAGGGCAATCGTCGCGACCACGGCCACGGCCAGCGTAACGGCCAGGGCCGGGCTCAGGACCGGCTCGGATCCTGTGGTGTCCTTGCGGAGATACATGAACACGACCACGCGCACATAGTAGTAAAGGGACACGGCGCTGTTCAGCACGCCGATCACCGCCAGCGCGTAGTACTGCTGATCGATGGCCGCGCTGAACAGCCAGAACTTGCCCATGAAGCCCGCCGTCGGCGGAATGCCGCCCAGCGACAGCATGAACACGAGCATCGCGAAGGCGGCAAACGGATGCCTGACGTGCAGGCCGCTCAGATCCTTCAGCTCGTCGCCGACGACGTCCTTGCGGCGCATCATCACGATGATGGCGAAGGCGCCGAGCTGCATGAACGCGTACACCAGCAGGTAGATGAGCATCGCGGCAATGCCGCGGGAGGTACCGGCCACGACGCCCATCAGCAGGTACCCGGCGTGGGCGATCGAGGAGTAGGCGAGCATGCGCTTGAGGTTCGACTGCGTCAGCGCGGCGACGTTGCCGACGGTCATGGTGACGATCGACAGCACCCAGAAGAGCATCCGCCAGTCGGCATCCATCGACGGCAGCCCCTCGTGGAAGATGCGCAGCAGCATCGCGAAGGACGCCGCCTTGGACCCGACCGAGAGGAACGCGGTGACAGGTGTGGGTGCGCCCTCGTAGACGTCGGGCGCCCACATGTGAAACGGCACGGCCGCAATCTTGAAGCCCATGCCGGCCACCACCAGGATCACCGCGAGCACGAGCCGCGGATCGCCTTCCCGGCCGGTGAACACGGTCGCCATCGCACGCAGGTTGGTGCTTCCCGACAGGCCGTAGAGCAGCGACATGCCGTACAGCAGGATGCCGAGCGAGAAGGCGCCGAGCAGGAAGTACTTGACGGCCGCTTCGTTCGATCGCTGATTCGGCTTGATGAAGCCCGCGAGGATGTAGAAGGACACCGCCATCGTTTCGAGGCCGATGAACGCGGTGATGAGGTCGATGCCGCCGGCCATGAACATCATGCCGAGCGTCGAGCACAGAATCAGGAAGTAGTACTCGCCGGGACTGGCGCCCTCGACCTGCAGGTACCGCTCGGACATCAGCACCGTGAGCATCGCGGCGAGCAGGAACACCACCTTGAAGAAGTTCGCGAAACCGTCCACCGCGATGAGGTGCCCGGCCACTTCCAGGTGAGCGCCCCGCATGGGCGCCATCGAGCCCAGCGTTGCGAGGAGGACCAGTATCGTGATCCAGCTGAGAGCCCTGCTGCCGCGCGGCAGGAGCACGTCGGCCACCAGCACCAGGAGGGCGCCCCCGGTGAGCACGAGCTCGGGAAGGAGATAGAAGAAGTCGGCGGACGAAAAGCCGGCCGGCAGCGTCACTCAGGGCCTTCCTTCCGCCGCCTGGACCGTGATCGCTCGGGACACGACAGGGCGCTCGCGAGGCTCTCCGCTGGGACTGCAAGGAGCGGCCCCCGGAAGGGTGGCCGTCGCGGCTGTGGTCGAGGCCCGCCACCCCGGTGCGGGCGTCGTGTCGCAATCGGCCAGCCGCCCGGCGTGGTCCTCGTTCACACGCGCCACTACGGTGTTCACCGATGTCTCGAGCCGGTCCAGGAACGGCTTCGGGTAGATGCCGATCCACACGGCGAGCGCAATGAGCGGCGCGAAGGTGACGAACTCGCGCAGGTTCAGGTCGGCCAGCGCTTCGTTCTTCGGGTTCTCCACCTTCCCGAACATCGTCCGCTGGTACAGATAGAGCATGTACGCCGCGCCCAGCACGACGCCGCTGGCGGCCACGGCCGCCCAGAACTTGCTCTCGACGAACACGCCCTGCAGGATCAGGAACTCGCCGATGAACCCGTTGAGCGTCGGCAGGCCGATGGACGACATCGTCATGATCATGAACACGGCCGCGAAGACCGGCATGACCTTCGAGAGTCCTCCGTACTCCGAGATCTCGCGCGTGTGGCGGCGCTCGTACACGATGCCGACGATCAGGAAGAGGGCGCCGGTCGAGATGCCGTGGTTGAGCTGCTGGACGATGCTGCCCATGATCCCGACCGGGTTCAGCGCGAACATGCCCAGCATCACCATCGCCATGTGGCTCACCGACGAGTAGGCGACGAGGCGTTTCCAGTCCTTCTGGGCGAGCGCGACCAACGCACCGTAGATGATGCCGACGATCGACAGAAAGGCGATCATCGGCACGAAGTCGCGCGTCGCTTCCGGGAGAATCGGCAGGCTGAACCGGAGGAACCCGTACGTCCCCATCTTCAGGAGGACCGCCGCCAGAATCACCGATCCGGCCGTCGGCGCGTCCGTATGGGCGTCGGGCAGCCAGGTGTGGAACGGGAACATCGGCACTTTGATCGCGAAGCCGAGGAAGAACGCCAGGAAGACCCACCACTGCAGGTCGGCGGGGAAGCCGAACTGCTGGAACGTCTCGATGTTGAACGTGCCGGTCGCCGAGCCGGTGGCGGCCTTGTGATTGAAATAGAGCGCCAGGATGCCCAGCAGCATCACCACGCTCCCGACCAGGGTGTACAGGAAGAACTTGATCGCCGAGTACAGTCGGTTCGCGCTGCCCCAGATGCCGATGAGGAAGTACATCGGGACCAGCATGACTTCCCAGAACAGGAAGAACAGCAGGAAGTCGAGCGCCATGAACGCGCCCAGCATCCCGGTCTGCAGCACGAGCATGAAGATGTAGAACTCCTTCACCCGTTCCGTGATGGCGGTCCAGGACGAGAGCACCGCGATCGTCCCCATGAGCGTGGTCAGCAGGATGAGCAGCGCGCTCAGGCCGTCGACGCCGAGGAAGTACTGCGCGCCGATCGACGGGATCCAGTCGTACTGCTCCTTGAGCTGATAGCCGGTGACCTGGGGCTCGACCCACCACCAGAGTGGCACCGAAACCAGGAACCCCGCACCCGCGACGATGTTGGCGATCCAGCGGATGGCATTCTCCTGCTGCTTGGGAACCAGCAGCAGGACGAGCGCTCCCGCCAGCGGGAGAAACAGCACAATCGAGAGGTAATTGCTCATATGGACTGCGTCACCGGATGATCAAGTACACGCTCACGAACGCGAACACGCCGAACAGCATCAGCAGCGCGTAGTTCTGCACGAGCCCCGTCTGGAGCCGCCGGAACCAGTAGCTCGACTCCTGCATCAGCCAGCCGACGAAATTCACGGCGCCATCGACGATCGTGCGGTCGGTCAGGCCCGACACCCAGGAACTGAACAGCGTGGCCCAGCTCGAACCGTTCACCGCGCCGTCGACGACCCGGCGATCGAAGCCCCACAGCGCCCGGCCGGAATTCATCGTGCCGGAGATCACCGTCGCGTCGTACGCCTCGTCCACGTAGTACTTGTTCGACAGCGTTCTATGCGCGCGGGGGAGGCTGGCGGCGAGTCGCTCGGAGACCTCCGGACTGGTGATGTAGAACTTCCGGGCCATCCCGATGCCGACCGCCGCGATCAGGACGGAGAAGGCCATAAGCCCGATCTCTGCGGCCGTCGACACATGGTGTTCTTCGCTCTCCTCGCCGTGCGCCTCGGCCGCCGGGCCCGCCTCCCTGGGGGCTCCGGCCTCCGCGTGCGCGGCCGACGCGGTAAAGCTCGGCTCGAGGAAGTGCTCGATGAGATTGGGACCGAAGGCCGCCGGAATCCCGACCCACCCGGCCACGATGGCACCCAGCGCGAGCGCCATCAGCGGAAACGTCATCGGCGTCGGAGATTCGTGCGGCCCGTGCCAGGCGAGGTGTGCGTGGGCGCCGTGTGCGGCGGCGTCATGCGCCGTGTGCGACGGGGAGTGAGCGTGTCCTCCGTTCTCGTGTGCGGCCGCGCCATGTCCCCCGCCGGCGGCCTCCCAGGCCGGGCCCCGGTAGGCGCCAAAGAACGTCATCGCCATCAGGCGGGCCATGTAGAAGGCCGTCATCAATGCGGTGACGACCGCCACGATCCAGATCGCCCTGTTCGCCAGAAACGATCGCAGCAGGATCTCGTCCTTGCTGAAGAACCCTGCCAGGGGCGGTATGCCCGCAATCGCCGCCGTCCCGATGAACATCGTCGCAAACGTCGTGGGCAGGTATTTCCTGAGGCCGCCCATTCGGCGCATGTCCTGCTCGCCGGCCATCGCGTGGATCACCGAGCCGCTGCCCAGGAAGAGCAGGGCCTTGAAGAACGCGTGGGTCATCAGGTGGAAGGCGCCGGCCGCGAACGCCCCGACGCCCATGGCCGTGAACATGTAGCCGAGCTGCGACACGGTCGAATAGGCCAGCACGCGCTTGATGTCGTTCTGCACGAGGCCGATCGACGCGGCGACCACGGCGGTCAGCACGCCGACGAGGGCCACGATCGTCATGACCATGGGGGCCTGCGAGAAGAGGGCGGCGTTGCGACCCACCATGTACACGCCGGCCGTCACCATGGTCGCGGCATGAATCAGCGCAGAGACCGGGGTGGGGCCCTCCATCGCGTCGGGGAGCCAGACGTACAGCGGAATCTGCGCGCTCTTTCCCGTCGCGCCGATGAAGAGGAGCAGGCAGATCGCGGAGAGCACGCCGAAGTGCTCGGCCTCGATCGGCATGGCCGCCGCGAGATTCTGCACCTCTCGAAAATCCAGCGTGCCGAACGTGAAGAAGATCAGGAACACGCCGAGCACGAAGCCCCAGTCGCCGACGCGGTTCGTGATGAAGGCCTTCTTGCCTGCGTCCGCGGCGCTCTTCTTCTGGTACCAGTACCCGATCAGCAGGTAGGAGCTCAGCCCCACGCCCTCCCAGCCCACGAACATCACCAGGAAGTTGTTCCCGAGGACGAGCATGAGCATGAAGAAGCAGAAGAGGTTCAGGTAGCAGAAGTAGCGCGCGACCCCGCCGCGCGGCTCGTCGGCCATGTAGGCCGTCGAGTAGATATGAATCAGGGTGCCGATGCCGGTGACGATGAGAATCATCATCCCGGCCAGCGGATCGAGCCGGAACCCCCACGGCACGTGGAAATCCCCGGTGCGCCCGTCCTGCATCTGCAGGGGCATCGAGGGAAACCACTCGACGAGGTCGATGTTGAACTCCCGCATGTCGGCCGGCAGGCCGAGCAGCTGCCAGAAGGCCACGAGCGACAGCGCGAGCGAGGCGATCATGGTCCCGCAGGCGAGCGCGCCGGCGGTTCGGCGGCTGAACGCACGGATGCCAACGACGCCGTTGACCAGCGCACCGAGGCCCGGAAGCAGTGGGATAAGCCAGATGTACTGCATCGCGCCTACCACCGCATCAGGTTCATCTCGTCGATGTTCACGGTTTCCTTGTTCCGGTAGAACGCCAGGATGATACCCAGCCCCACGGCCGCCTCGGCGGCGGCCACCGCGATGACGAAGATCGCGAAGACCTGACCGACCTGGTTCTGCAGTTGGTTCGACAGGGCCACCAGGTTGATGTTGACGGCGTTGAGGATGAGCTCGATCGACATGAAGATGATGATGATGTTGCGGCGTACGAGCACACCAACCACGCCGATGATGAAGAGCGCCGCCGAGAGCAGCATGTAGTGGGTCGGGGTGATCATAGTTCCCGCTTCGCCAGCACGATGGCGCCGATCATCGCCACGAGCAGCAGCATCGAGGCCACCTCGAAGGGGATGAGGTAGCTCGTGTAGAGCAGCCAGCCGACCTGTTCGGTGTTGCCGGTCACGGGCATCGCGGAGGGCGCGGCCGCGGGCGGTGGCGGCGTCACGTAGCCCCATGTCGCGATGGCGGCGAGCTCGACAAGCACGGCGCCGGCCAGCGCGTACCCCATCCGCGTGCGCCGGTTCGGATCCTGGTACACCTCGGGCGGCCGCTTCAGGTTCACCAGCATGACCACGAAGAGGTACAGCACGACGATGCCGCCGGCGTAGACGAGCACCTGGATGACGGCCACGAACTCCGCGCCAAGCAGCACGTAGAGGGCGGCCACGAACAGGAAGTCGAGCACCAGGAACAGAATGCTGTGGACCGTGTCCCTGGTGCTGATCACGAGGATGGCGAACCCCAGGATGAAGGCCGCCAGCGTGTAGAACGCGATTGCGTCGCCCATCAGCCGGCCAGCACCTTCACGAAGCCGGTGACCACCAGGTTGACGATGGCCAGCGGAATCAGGAATTTCCATCCGAGCCGCATCAGCTGGTCGTAGCGGTACCGCGGCAGCGTGGCGCGCACCCAGATGAACACGTAGAGAAACACGAACGACTTAGCCAGAAACCAGGTCCAGTCCGGGATGACGTCGAGAAACGCCAGCGCCGCGACGTTGGGAAACGGCCGGAGCCATCCTCCCAGGAAGAGCGTCGTCGCCACCGACGAGACGACGATCATGTTCGCGTATTCCGCGAGGAAGAACAGGGCGAAGCGCATGCCGCTGTACTCGGTGTGAAACCCGCCGGTCAGTTCCTGCTCCGCCTCCGGCAGGTCGAACGGCGCCCGGTTGGTCTCGGCCAGGCCGCCGACAAGGAAGATGCCGAAGGCGATCGGCTGCACGAAGGCAAACCAGAAGCCGGCATCCCGCTGGGCATGGACGATGCTGACCATGCTGAGCGAGCCGGCCATCAGGATCACGCTGACGAGCGTCAGCGTCACGGCGACCTCATAGCTTATCAGCTGGGCCGACGCACGCAAGCTCGCCAGCAGCGGATACTTGCTGTTGGACGAGTAGCCGGCCAGGATGATGCCGTAGACGCCCACCGACGCCACCGACACGATATACAGCAGGCCGACGTTGATATCGGTGATGTAGAGGGTGATCGTGCGGCCGAACAGGTGGGCCGTCTCGCCGAAGGGGATGACGGCATAGACGATGAAGGCTGGCACCACCGCGATGATCGGGGCGGCCGTGAACACCCACCGGTCCGCGCGCGCGGGCGTGATGTCCTCCTTGATCATCAGCTTGATGACGTCGGCGATCGGCTGCAGGATGCCGTACGGGCCAACGCGCATCGGCCCGAGCCGGGACTGCGCCCACGCGATCACCTTGCGCTCGAGCAGCACCATGTAGGTGACGCCCACCAGCGTGGCATTCAGCACGATGACGATCTGCAGCAGGGGGATGACGAAGTTATCGACCATGAGCAGCCGCTACCGGTCGACCTCGCCCAGCACGATATCGAGGGACCCGATCAGGGCCACGACGTCCGCGACCAGATGGCCCCGCACCAGCCGCCGCAGCCCCTGCAGGTTGCAGAACGAGGGTGGCCGCACGCGGAACCGGTACGGATTGGTCGATTTGCCGTCGCTCACGATGAAGAACCCCAGCTCGCCCTTGGGCGACTCGATCGCATGATAGGTCTCTCCGGCGGCGGGCTTGATGAGGCGCGGCACCTTGCCGACAATCGGCCCTTCGGGGATGCCCTCGGTGGCCTGCCGGATGATGCGCAGCGACTGCCGGAACTCCTCCATCCGGACCAGATACCGATCGTAGGTGTCGCCCGCGGCGCCGAGCGGAATGTCGAATTCCAGCTCGTCGTACGCGGCGTAGGGCTCGTCCTTCCGGACATCGCGCGCGATCCCGGATCCTCGGAGCGCGGGGCCGCACAAGCCCAGGCCGGCCGCGTCCTCTCCGTCAATCACGCCGATGCCCCTGGTGCGCTCCAGCCAGATGCGGTTGTGGGTCAGCAGCGCCTCGTACTCGTCGAGCTTGCTGTCCATGATGCGGCAGAACTCGAGCACCTTCTTGTCCCAGCCGGGCGGAATGTCGAGCGGCAGACCGCCGATGCGCATCGAGTTGTAGGTCAGACGGGCGCCGCAGAAGTCCTCGAACAGGTCGAGGATGAGCTCCCGCTCGCGAAACGCGTACAGGAACACCGTCATCGCGCCGATGTCCATCGCGTGCGTGCCCACCCACAGGCAGTGGCTCGCGATGCGCTGCAACTCGCACAGGATCGTGCGCACGTAGCGGGCACGCCGCGGCACCTCCAGCTGCATCAGCTTTTCGACCGTCTCGCAGTACCCCACGTTGCTGGTGGCCGCCGCCACGTAGTCCATGCGATCGGTTAGCAGGATGATCTGCGTCCAGCTGCGGTTCTCGCTGAGCTTCTCGATGCCGCGGTGCAGATAGCCGATGACCACGTCGGCGTCGACGACCTTCTCGCCGTCCAGGCGCAGCACGACCCGCAGCACGCCGTGCGTGCTGGGATGCTGCGGCCCCATGTTGAGCACGAGCTCGTCGGTGTCGAACATCGCGCCGTGGTGAACGGCGACGCTCCTATTCAATGTCCGCCTCGTCGATCGCCTGGCGCAGTTTGAGCCAGTCGATCGGATTCTCCATCAGCAGCTCGCCCGGACCCTCGAGCGGATAGTCCTTGCGCTGGGGAAACCCCTGCCAGTCCTCCGGCATCAGGATGCGTCTGAGGTCGGGATGTCCCTCGAAGGTCACGCCGAACATGTCGAACACTTCACGCTCCAGCCAGTTGGCCGCCGGCCAGACGTGGGTCACCGACCCAATCGCCTGATGGTCGGCGACCTTCACCTTGACCCGGACCCGGTGGCGATGGCGTGTGGAGTAGAGACAGTAGATCACATCGAAGCGCTCGGCCCGGGGCGGCCAGTCGGTGGCCGTCACGTCGGAGCACATATCGAACGCTGCGCCTGCGGCGCGGCGGAGATGCTCCGCCACCTCGACGATCCGCTCGGCAACGACGATGATGGTCCAGTCGCCCACCCAGTAGCTCACGCCGGTCACCGCGCCGGGCAGGGTCTGCTGCAGCCCCGCAATGAATGCCGGGGCCGTCTTGTCGCCGGGTGGCGGCGGATCGGGTGGTCCCGACGGCGGGGCGGCTTTAGGGACGTGCCCGGCTGCGGGCGCCGCGGGCCCGCCGGGCGGCTTCGGCGTGGCGGCGGCCACTAGGCTAGACCCATTCCAGCGCGCCCTTTTGCCACGCGTAGTAGTAGCCGACGACCAGGATGAAGATGAAAATCACCATCTCGATCAGCCCGAACCAGAGCAGCTGGTCGAAGATGACGGCCCACGGAAACATGAACACCGTCTCGACGTCGAAGATCACGAACAGCATCGCCACCAGGTAGTACCGGATGCTGTAGCGATCCCGGGCGTCGGTGGCGGGCTCGATGCCGCACTCGTACGGTTCCAGCTTGACCTTGCTGTACTTGCTGGGATGAATGAGGCTGGTAAACACGAGCGTGAACAGCGCGAAGCCGGTTGCGACCACCACGAAGATAGCGATCGGAATGTAGGATGAAGCCATGGAGACGCGCGGGCCCCGCGAAAGCGGTTGGTTTATAACACGCGCCCCAAGGTGTGTCAAACAAGCGAGCTCCGGTTGTCGATCGCCTCGCAAGTGCCAGAATTCAAACAACTTTCCACTGCTCCGCCAGCTTGACCGCCTGGAAACGCGAGCCCTATACTTGCTGACGTGACGAGGTGTGCGGTTCCCCCCTCGGTTGCGCTCATCGTGGTGCTCGCGGCCTCCGCGCTCCACGCGCAGACAGAGCGCCGCTCGCTGTACGTCAGCGCGCTGGATCGCACCGGGGCTCCCGTGGACCGGCTCGATCCCGCCGACATCATCGTGCGCGAGGATCGCGTGGCGCGCGAGGTGCTGGCGGTCTCGGCGGCTGTCGAGCCCTTGCAGATTGCGCTGCTCGTCGACAACAGCCAGGCCGCGCAGTCATTCATCCAGGACTACCGTGAGGCGGTGCCCGCGTTCATCAAGGCCATATTCGACGGGCCCGGCCCGCGGCATCAATTGTCGATCGTCACGCTGGCCGATCGGCCGACGATCAACACCGAGTACACGTCGGACACTACGGCGTTGATGAAAGGCACCCAGCGTATCTTCTCCATGTCGGGGAGTGGAACGTACCTGCTCGACGCCGTCATCGAGGTGAGCCGCGGCATCCGCAATGGAGAATTCACGCGGCCTGTCATCGTGGCGATCGTGACCGAAGGCCCGGACCTCAGCGACCGGGCGTACCAGGCGGTCCTCGAACCGCTGCGCGCCTCCGGCGCCGCCTTCCATGTCCTGGTCGTGGGAAGCCCGACCAACCTGTCGCACGACCGTCAGGTGGTGCTCGCCGAGGGCTCGCGGTCAACCGGGGGACGGTACGACACGCTTCTGACCAGTACCGCCCTGACCTCGCGGCTCAAACAGGTCGCCGCGGAGCTGACCCATCAGTTCCGCGTGACCTACGCGCGCCCGCAGACGCTGATTCAGCCCGAGGATCTCACCGTGGCCGCCGCGCGGCCGGACCTCGTCGTGAGGGGCACATTCGTCAAGGGCCGGCCGGCACAGGAGCGTCCGTGAGAAGGCGGCGAGAGATGGCGGTCGCGCTCGCGCTGGCCGGGCTTGTCGCGCTCGCTCCAGTCAGCGGCCAACAGCCTGCTCCAGCCGGCGGCCAGCAGACGCCGTCACCAGCCCAGCCCCGCCCGGCGGCGCCGCCTGCCGATCAGCCCTCGTTCCGCGCCGGCATCGAGCTGGTGTCGCTCAACGTGACGGTGACCGATGGCGCATCCCGCTACGTGACCGACCTCCAACAGGACAACTTCGAGGTGTACGAGGACGGCGTCCGGCAGGACGTGGCCCTCTTCACGCACGGCAACCTCCCGATCGCGCTCGCCCTGCTCATCGATACCAGCGCCAGCATGGAAACACGTCTTGCGACCGCACAGGAGGCGGCGGGCGGATTTGCGAGGAAGCTGAGACCGCAGGACCTCGCGGAGGTCATCGACTTCGACAACCGGGTCAACATCCTGCAGCCGTTCACGAGCAAGGTCAGCGATCTCGAGCTGGCGATTCGGCGGACCTCGGCCGGCGGGTCCACGTCGATGTACAACGCCATCTACATCGCGCTCAAGGACCTCAGGAAGGTCGTCGCCTCCACCGTCGATGAAATCCGGCGCCAGGCCATCATCGTGCTCTCCGACGGGGAGGACACCTCGAGCCTGCTGCCCTTCGAGGAAGTCCTGGATCTGGCCAAGCGGTCGGAGACCGCCATCTACACGATCGGCCTTCGCGGCGGTAGTGGCGCGGACCCGCGGGGTTTCAAGGAAGCGGAGTTCGTGCTCAAACAGTTCGCGCAGGAAACCGGCGGACGTGCGTTCTTTCCGCTGCAGATCGAGGATCTCGCAAACGTGTACGGACAGATCTCCGACGAGCTGTCGAGCCAGTACACATTGGCGTATTCGTCGCGCAACACCAGGCGCGACGGGGCCTGGCGCCGCATCGTGGTCCGCGTGAACCGCCCCAATGTCACCGCGCGAACCAAGCTGGGCTATTTCGCGCCCCGGCGGTAAACGCCCACCGTCCTTCACGCGCCGTGAATCTCGCTCCACTTGCGCTCTATGTCGCGGCATTCATCGGATACGCCGGGCATTTCGCGCGCCGGCAATCCGCGATGGGCCGAGCGGCCACGACACTGCTGGTCGCGGGCGCGCTGGTGCACACCTTCGTGATCGGCATGCAGACGATGGAGCTCGGGCAGGTGCCGCTCACCAATGCCTCGTCGGCCATCTCGACGTTCGTCTGGCTGCTGTCGCTGGCCTACCTGTACACGGAGATGACGACCGACGAGCGCGCCCTCGGCACCTTGATCCTGGCGCTGCTCGTGGGGCTCCAGCTGGTGTCCGCGGCGACGCCGGGAACGGCGGAACACGCGGCCGTCCTGCAGAGCCCGCTGCTCGGCCTCCACGTGCTGTCGCTGCTCTTCGCCTACGCGAGCTTCGCGCTCGCGTGCGTGATCGGCATCACGTACGTCCTGCTGTTCAAGGAGATCAAGGCGAAACATCTGGGCTTTTTCTACGCCCGCCTGCCATCCCTGCAGGTGCTCGACTCGATGAACCAGCGGGCCATCATGGTGGGCTGGGTCTTCCTGACAGTCGGTCTCATCGTCGGCGCGATCTGGGTCGCCGAGGCGCCCGCTCACGATCCGCGGGTTCAGGCCATGTCGCTGGAGGATCCCAAGATCTTCGTGGCATTGGTGTGCTGGGCCGTGTACTCGTTCGAGCTGTTTGCGGCGCGGCGTATCGGATGGGGCGGACGGCGGGCCGCGTACCTGTCGGCTGTCGGATTCGCTATCGTGCTGCTCAACTTCGTCCCCGTGTCGTATTTCCTGACCCGGAGCCACGACTTCTGAGAACGAATGCTGGAACGTAGGATGTAAGCATCCATGCGTGTGCTGCTGGTCGGCGTCAACCACCGGACCGCGCCCGTCGAACTGCGCGAGCGGCTGGACTTCCAGGTGCGCGGCATCGGCGCG
This sequence comes from uncultured Bifidobacteriaceae bacterium, assembly GCA_964497175.1. Lineage (GTDB taxonomy): Bacteria > Acidobacteriota > Vicinamibacteria > Vicinamibacterales > CAVVIG01 > CAZCEL01. The sequence continues at coordinate 4,245 of CAZCEL010000004.1, read as the reverse complement.
GCCCTCGGATCGCTCAAGGCGCGGCGGTCGACCCTCGAGGCGGTCGTGCTGTCCACCTGCAACCGGGCGGAGCTCTACACGGTGTGCAGCGACGTCGAGCAGGCGCGCGAGGATCTGAGGGGCTTCATCACCGAGTTCCACGCGATGGACGTGTCGACGCTCCGCCCCCACTTGTACGAGCTGACGGACCTCGGCGCGGCCCGACATCTGTTCAGGGTGGCGGCCGGCCTCGATTCGCTCGTCGTGGGCGAACCCCAGATCCTCGGTCAGGTCAAGCAGGCCCACGCGGCGGCCACGGCCGCGCGCGCGACCGGGCCCCTGCTCAATCGGCTCTTCCACTGCTCGTTCGCGGCCGGCAAGCGCGTGCGCAGCGAGACGGCGCTGGGATCGGGGGCCGTCTCGGTGAGCTTCGCGGCGGTGTCGCTGGCCAGAAAAATCTTTGGCGACCTCAGAGGCCGGAATGTGCTCGTCATCGGCGCCGGCGAGATGGGCAAGCTCACCGCCCTGCACATGAGATCGCAGGGAGTCCAGCGCGTCACGATCATCAGCCGGACGATGGCGCACGCGGCCCGCAGCGCCGAGGCGATTGGCGGGGCCTCGGCAGCGCCCTGGGACGAAATGGACACGGTGCTCGACGAGGCCGACATCGTCATTACGGCAACCGGGAGCGCGGCCCCCATCCTGACCAAGGCGCACATCGAGGCTGTCATGCGACCGCGGCGCAACCGGCCTCTGTTTCTGATCGACATCGCGCTGCCGCGCGACGTCGAGCCTGCCGCCGGCGAGATCGAACAGGTGTTTCTCTACAACATCGACGATCTGCAGGCGACCGTGCGCGAAAACCTCGATCGGCGCGGCAGCGAAGTGGCGCGCGCGGAGGCCATCGTCGGCGAGGAAGTCGACAAGTTCGGCGCCTGGTTCCGTTCCCGCGGCGCCATTCCGACCGTCGTCGCGCTCAGGCAGCGGTTCGAGAACATCCGCCGGAGCGAGCTCGAACGCCTCGACTTCAAGCTGTCGACGCTCTCGCCCGAGGCGCGGGCACGGGTGGACGACGTCACGCGGCTCGTCGTCGAGAAGCTGCTCCTGACACCGACCGAACATCTCAAGTCGCTCGGCGACGAAGAGGCCGTCGGCGCGTACACGGAGGCGCTGACGCGGCTCTTTGGTCTGTCGGACCCGCAATCGCCCGAGCGCAGCGAGGATGCGCCTGCGCCGGAGCGCCCGGGCCGGGTCGAGTCGTTCCGGCGGCCGGGACCGAAAAGCGGAAGCCATTGAGCATGAGCGGACCGCTCCGTGTGGGGACGCGCGGCAGCGAGCTTGCGCGGTACCAGGCCCACACGGTCGCCAGCCTGATCGCCGCCTCCGGTGGACCACCGTGCGAGATCGTCGTCATCAAGACCTCGGGCGATCGCCTGCAGGACGTGCCGCTCTCCACCTCTGGCGGGAAGCGTCTCTTCGTCAAGGAAATCGAAGACGCCTTGCTGTCGGGCGAGATCGATCTCGCCGTGCACAGCAGCAAGGACCTGCCAGGCGTCCTGCCCGAGCGACTCGCGATCGGCGGCGTGCTGCCCCGTGCTGATCCGCACGACGTCCTGGTGTTTCCCCTCTCGCAACGCGCGAAGGTGTCGACGATCGACGAGGTGGTCGCCCTGCTGGGCCGGGCGCCGACCCTCGGCACCGGCAGCATCCGACGGAGGGCACAGCTGGTCCGGCTGTTTCCCGGCGCCCGGTTCTCGGAGATTCGCGGCAACGTCGACACCCGGCTGCGCAAGCTGGACGAGGGCCGGCTCGACGCCCTGGTCCTGGCGGCGGCCGGACTGCGACGGCTCGGGTTCGAGTCGCGCATTTCCTTCCGTCTGCCCCTGGCTGCGTGCCTGCCGGCGCCTGGTCAGGGCATCATCGCCGTTGAGATCAGGACGGGCGACGAAACAGCCGGAAAGGTCGTGGCGACCATCACCGATCGGGCGGCAGCCTCGGCCCTGGGCGCTGAGCGAGCCCTCGTCGAGGCTCTTGGCGGGGAGTGTCAGACGCCTGTCGGGGCCTTGGCATCGCCGCTTGACGACAGTACGCTGGAACTGGTCGCGGTCGTCGTCGCTCCCGACGGCGGTCGCGCGGTCCGGGCGACCGACCGGGAGCGGTCGGATCACGCCAGCGAGCTCGGCCGGCGCGTCGCGGGCCAGCTGCTGGCCTCCGGAGCTGGTGAGATACTTGCCGAGGCCAAGGCCGCCTCGAGGAGTCAACTGACGCCGAACCAGCGCGCATGAGTGTTGTCTATCTGATCGGAGCCGGGCCCGGCCATCCGGGGCTCATCACTGTCCGCGGTCTCGAGTGCCTGTCGGCGGCGGACGTCGTGCTCTACGACCATCTCGTTCACGGGCGCCTCCTTCGCCACGCGCGCTCGGACGCGGAGAAAATCGACGTGGGGCTCGCCGCGCCTCAACCGCTCGAGCAGGAGGCCATCTGCTACCTGCTCGCGGAAAAGGCGCGCGAGGGCAAGAGCGTGGCGCGGTTGAAGTGGGGCGATCCGTTCGTGTTCGATCATGGAGGCGCCGAGGCGCTCTTCCTGCACGAGCAGGGCGTCCGGTTCGAGGTGGTGCCTGGCATTCCGGCGGGCCTCGGTGCGGCAAGCTATGCCGGCGTCCCGCTGACCTATCCAGGCGGCGGCGACACGCTCACATTCGTGCGCGGCAACGAAGACGAGGGCCGAACGCGCGCCTCGGTCGACTGGACGAGCCTCGCGCGGCTCGATGGGACGATCGTCTGCTACGCAGGGCCGAACCAGCTGCTGCACATGCTGCACGCGCTCCTGTCGCACGGCCGGCCGGCCGAGGATGCCTCCGCGCTGATCTACAACGGCACGCTGCCCACACAGGAAACGACGATGGGGTCGCTCGGGGACATCGCGAGGGTCGTGAAGCAGTCCAACGACCGGCGCGCGGCCATCCTGGTCGTCGGCCGCGTGGCAGCGCTGCGCGAGCACCTCCGGTGGTTCGATGCGCGACCGCTGTTCGGCAAGCGGATCCTCGTGACGCGGCCCCGCGAGCAGGCGGCAGAGTTTGTCAGCCTGCTCGAGGCGGCCGGCGCGGATCCCATCGAAGCGCCGATGATTCGCATCGCGCCGCCACACGACTACGCCGCCCTCGACGAAGCCTGCGCCCGGATCGACAGCTTCGATTGGATCGTGTTCTCCAGCGCGAATGGCGTCGACGGGCTGCTGGAACGCCTGCTGGCCTCTCCACGGGATCTCCGCGACCTGAAGGGCGTCGGGCTGTGCGCGGTGGGGACCGCGACGGCCGAGCGGCTCAGCCGCCACGGCTTGAAGGTCGACCTGATGCCGACCGAGTCGCGCGCGGAAGCGGTGGTGCACGCGCTGGAGCGGCACGGCGATCTGCGCGGACGGCGGGTGCTGTTGCCCCGCGCCGACATCGGGCGCGAAGTCATCGGGGACGAGCTACGCCGACGAGGGGCGGATGTCTTCGAGGCTGTCGCGTATCGCACGGTCAAAGTGGACCTCGAGCGCGAAGGCGGCCCGGATATCTACCGGCTGCTGCTGGAGGGACGAATTGACGTCGTGACGTTCACGAGCCCGTCGGCGGTCCGGAGCTTCGTCCAGCTGCTCGGCGCGGAGCCCGCGGCGGACCTGTTGCAGAAGACGGTTGTCGCCTCGATCGGCCCGGTGACCGCGGAGGCGGCAGCACAGTACGGCATCCAGACGTCGGTCATGCCGGCTCACTACTCCGTGCCGGCGCTTGTCGAGGCCATCGTGCATCATTTCTCGGCCGGGCCGAGCTGACGCACCGAGCGGCCGCTGGTGACTACCATGGCCATTTCCAGCCACACGTCGTTGAAGCTGACACGCCGCCTCCGCAGGCTCAGAACGAGCGAGGCCCTTCGCGCACTGGTCCGCGAGACGCGTCTGTCGCCCGACGCCTTCATCCTGCCGCTGTTTGTCTGCGAGGGCGAGGGTGTGCGCCGCGAGGTCGCGTCGATGCCGGGCGTCTACAACCTGTCGGTCGACGAAGCCGTCAGGGAAACCGCGGCCGCCCGGGGCGACGGCGTCCGGGCGGTGCTCCTCTTCGGGCTCCCGGAACACAAGGATGAGGTCGGATCGGCCGCCCACGACCCCGACGCGCCCGTGCAGTCGGCGGTCCGCGCCATCAAGCGCGACGTGCCCGACACGCTGGTGGTGACCGACGTGTGTCTGTGCGAGTACACCGACCACGGACACTGCGGGCTGCTCATCGA
>CAZCEL010000003.1:0-27067 GCA_964497175.1 uncultured Bifidobacteriaceae bacterium | reverse complement strand
ATCATCCGGCTCGCGGAGTCGTTCACGGTCGACGAAGTCGTGTTTGGCGAGCCGGGGGACCAGGCGCTCCTGGGCGCCCGGACGCTCGAGGGCATGAACCTGACCGTGGATCCCGCGCGTCGCCGGCTGATGGCAGCCGGGCCGCTGCCGGCAGCAGCGTCGATGGCCGTCAGAGGCTGATTGGCAAGACGTCCGCTTTCGTCCCATGCCTTCCGTCATTGGTTGGCATCGCTCGGATCGACCCACGCCAAGCCCTCGACCTTGCCGAAGTGCCGATCGAAGGACAGTAGATCTGCGCCCGACTCCATGGCATGGGCGGCGATCCAGATGTCGTTGGTGGGCAGCGGCGTCCCCTTGCGTCGCAGTGCGGCCGCAATGCGGCCAAAACGATCGGCGGTCGCCAGCCCGACGGGCAGGAAGGATACATAGGGGTTGGCCAGGAACGCATCGAGCTGACGCCGGTTGGCGTCGTACCGGGCGCCGTAGCGAAAGCCGAACAGCAACTCGCCAGTCACGACTGAGGAGAGGAAGACCTGCTCGGCAGTCCGCACCCGGCGCGCGACGCCCTCGTGTCCCTTGAACAGGGCCACGTACGCGTTGGAATCGAGGAGAACGTTCACCGCCAGAGGTCGGGATCGATCTGTTCGAGGGTGGCGATGCTCTTGAGCACCGAACGGGCTTCGGCCGCCGACCAGCTCCCGATGAAGCCGTCGAGCGCATCGCCCACGGTGTTGGCGGGGCCGGACGGCTCGACGAGGCCCGCACCGCGCCGCATCATCAGGATGGCGGCGCGATTGAGGGACATGCCTTCCCGCCTCGCCAGGGCCCGGATTCGGCGGACCAGCTCCTTGTCGAATCCCCGAATGGAGAGTTGTTCCATCGGCGCGTACAACCGGTATGAATCATACTACGAGTCATGGTGAGTCAGGACTTGATGCACGAATGAGGATGAGGCCCGCGCCAGGCTCAGGGGGCCGTTCGAACGGGTCAGAGGCTCGCGAGCGCTCGGGCCAAGGAACCCGCGCCATCGGCGGGCCCGTGACGGATGCGGGCGGTCAGCGGCATGGGTTCGAAATGGCTTCCCCGGTGTTCGTAGGGATTGTGGGGAAATCGATGTTCACAAACAAAACCAGCGCGGCACCGTCACCGTGTCGTGCAGGCGCATCGGCCGTCGATCTACTTCACCGCGTCGGCACCCGCCTTCGCGCACTGGCCGTCCTGGGCGCTCGTACCGCCCGACACGCCGACAGCGCCGACGATCGTCCCGCCCATGACGATGGGCAGCCCGCCCTCGACGGGCACGGCGCCCTGAAGTCCCAACATCCTGAGGCCGTCGCCGCCGGCCGCGAGCGCGTCCTGCAGCGCCTTGGTTGGGCGCTTGAACCGCGCCGCCGAGCGCGCCTTGTCGACCGCGATGTCGACGCTCGCCGCCTGCGTGCCGTCCAGCTTCTCGAAGTACACGAGGTCGCCCGCCGTATCGACAATAGCCACCGCCATCGTCCAGTTGTTCTTGCGTGCCTCGCCGAGCGCGGCCGCGGCCACCTTCTTGGCGCTGTCGCCGTTGACCGACAGGCCGTACGGAATGGCGAGCTGCGCGAAAGCGGTGGGGCTCAGCAGCAGCGGTGCGAGCGCTCCGGCGATGATCCAGATGGAGTGAAGTTTCATGGTGTTGTCACCCCGGACTCAAACTCACGACTCGAGGGGCGAAGTCATCGCGTGACGCACAGCATGCTGTGAGACGGCTTCGCTCAGTCACGGCAGACTGAGCGCGACGAATCCTACGTTCTGCGGCTCCCGGCTCCCCATCGCCGCCACGATGTACTGCTTCCCCTCGAACATGTAGGTCATCGGCGCGCCCGTGATGCCCGACGGCAGCTCGGTCTCCCACACGATCCGGCCAGTGGCCTTGTCGAACGCACGGATCTTTCTGCCGCCGTAGCCGGGCGCGATAGTCGCCGGCATCTCGGGCCGCAGCCGAGACCCGAGCGCGGCCATGACCGGGTCGCCCTCGCCGAGGAAGACGAGTGTCCTGGTCACGAGCGGCGAGCTCCTGCCGGGACTGCCGAGCGGCGGGAGATTGAGCGGCTTGAGCAGCGGATGGTTTCGCGGGCCGTCGCCATTGGGCGTCATCCACACCTGCTCGCCTTTGTTCAGATCGATGGCCGTCAGCCGGCCGTACGGCGGCTTGGTCAGCGGCAGGCCCTGCGGACCTGGGGTCCAGGCGCGGATGCCGGACACGTAATTCAGGTTCGACACCTTCGGATCGGCCTTGACGACGTCGGCCGTGAACGCGGTGGTGATCGACTGGACGTACAGGAAGCCCGTTTCCGGATCGAACGCGCCGCTCTGCCAGTCGGCGCCGCCGACCGAGCCCGGCAGCTGAATCGTTCCCCGGTGCCCGTCCGGGCCCTCGCCGCGGACGGAAGGCGGCGTGAAGACCGGACCGACGCGGTAGTACTTCAGGAGCTGAACCGCCTCCGCCCGCAGCTCGGGGGTGAAGTCGATCAGATCGTCAGTCGTAATGCCCTGGCGATCGAAGGGCGGCGGTTTGGTCGGAACCGGCTGTGTGCGCGCCGCGCGCTCGCCCGGCACATCCGAGGCGGGGGCGGGACGCTCTTCGATCGGCCAGACAGGTCGTCCCGTGATGCGATCGAAGACGAACGCGAACGCCTGCTTCGTGATCTGCACGACCGCCTTGATCGGCTTTCCGCCGACGGTGATGTCCGCGAGGATCGGCGCGGCCGGCAGGTCGTAGTCGAACAGGTCGTGATGGACAAGCTGATAGTGCCAGACGCGCTCGCCGGTCGCGCACCGTACGCAGACGAGCGTGTTGGCGAAGACGTTGTCGCCGGGCCTGTGCCCGCCGTACATGTCGCTCGTCGGAGACGTCATCGGCAGATAGGCCAGGCCCTGCTCTTCGTCGGACGCAATGAGCGACCAGAGGTTCGCGTCGCCGGCATGCGCCCAGGAGTCGTTCTCCCAGGTCTCGGCGCCCACTTCGCCCGGACGCGGAATCGGACTGAACCGCCAGCGCGGCTTGCCGGTGCGCACGTCGAACGCCTGGACCACGCCTGGCGTGCCCTCCATGCGCGTGGGCCGGTCCGACATCGAGCCGCCGATTCCCACACCGACCATGACGACGTCGCGGCAGATGTGGGCGGTGCCGGTCCAGGCATACCTGGTCGCGCGCGGGCCGAGGCCGGGGCGGAGCGCCACCCGGCCTTGCTCGCCGAACGAGGGCACCGGCTTGCCGGTCCGTACGTCGAGCGCGATCAGGTACTCGCCGCGGACGACGAGGAGACGACGGTCGGCGCCGTCGGCCCAGTACGCCACGCCGCGCACGCTGTCGCCGCGAAGCGGCTCGTCGGGAAACCGTTCCTGGACCCAAATCGTCTTGCCGGTGCCCGGATGAAAGGCCTCGACGAGCCCGACGGCGTTCGAGCCGTAGAGCACGCCGCCGATCATCAGCGGCGTCGCGCGGTAGTTGCCGGAATAGGAGAAGTCCGGTTCCTTCGAGCTGAGGCTCGGGTCGACGCCAGGCCGCCGCCAGGCGACTCGCAGCCGCGAGACGTTGTCTTTGTTGATCTGATCGAGCGGCGAGTACTTGGTGGTGCCTGAGTCGCCACCGTACTTGGGCCATTCGCCGCCGCGCGCGCCCTGCTGAGCCGCCGCTAACGCGGTTGCGGCGACGATCGCCACGCCGGCCAGCATCCACCTGAGCGTCACCATCGAAACCTCCTCATGCCGGCAGGTTGTCCGCGTCCGCACGCCGGCACACCGCGTCCGGCGGCCTGTGAACAGCATGCGCGGGCCGGACCGTAATCCGATCGGCCCATGTCTGTCAACACGAGGGCGGTGCTGCCCTCGGTGCCAGAAGAGCCGCGCGTTTCCGCGACCTGGAGCGCCACCCCTACTCAACCGCGTATCCAAGTGCTCGAGCGTTGTTGCGGACCCGAGCGTCGCGCGTCACGACGGTCACCAGTTGCGGCGGTTCGCCGAGCAGCTCCGCGGTTGCCAGGTGCACCGCGTCGAGCGTGCGAATCGGTTCGACGGGGAACGGCCGCCGGACTCGTGCGAGCACGGCGTCGGTCACGGCCACCATGTAACAGCGCCGCTCGAATCGCCGCAGCGCACCGACTGCCGCACGTTCCTCCTCACCGCTCAGGCGTGCGCCAGATCGAGCACGGAGGATCGCGCGCGCAGCCTCCGCAATGCTCAACGCGGAGGTGACGTGACGGGCCTTCGTGCGCAACGATTTCAGCGCGTCGGCGTCACGTTCCAGCAGCGCGGCCACCAGCGCGCTCGACTCGATGTACCGAACACCTTCCGTAGCCGCGGCAGGTGGCTTACGCGGACGAACCGGCCGCGTGGCCCTGATGCTACGTGTCGCCACGATCGGCCTCGATCAGTTCTGCGGCGGTGCCTCGCGGAAGCCGAATATCCGGCCAGTCCTCCGTGGGATCGCCCGCTTCGACCGGCGACCGAATAACCCCAGTCGCAACCAGCTCGTCAAAGCGGCTCGGGCCGCCCTGCGGCTTCGTGCGAGGCGGAACGAGCTCGGCCACCACTCGTCCGTGGGCGGTGATGGCGATGCGCTCCCCTGCTTCGATGCGACGGATATAGCGGCTCAAGTTGTCCTTCAGTTCACGAATACCAGTTGCCGTCACGAAACAATTATAGCCACATGTGGCCACATTCGCCAGCTTGCGGCAGCGGCAACCGCTGTTTCGCGAGCCCCCGGCACACTTCTCACTGCTTCAGGAGCGCCGTCCAGCTGAGGACCACGGTGACGGGGGCAAGGGTGTCGGCACTGTTGGCAGGGACGTTCATCAGGAACCGCTGTCCGTCCGGGCTGACGCCGTATCGTCGAGCCGACTCCGGCAGACCGGCCAGCTGCGTCTGAAAGAGGCGCTTCGCGTTGACGAAACGGAACCCCGCGCCCGTTTCGACGTGCACGGCGGTCAGCCAGCCATCGCCATCCAGGTAGTACAGCTCACGGCCGTCCCGCCGCCATCGCGGCTCGCTGCCGCCGCCCGTCGAGACCTGATACTTCGCGCCCGAGGCCGGAAAGTCTTGGACGAAGATCTCGGGCCGGCCGAGCTCGTCGGAAACGTACGCGACCCACTTCACATCCGGCGAGAAGTGTGCCTGCTGCTCAGTGGCCGGCGAGGTCAGGTAGGGCATCGGTTTCCGGTCGGCGCCTGTCAACGAAAGCACCCAGACATCCCCATCCAATGACCTGCCCAAGCTGTCATAAAGGAGAAACCGACCATCGGCCGACCAGTCGCGCGGGTACGTGCCGGGCCCAGTGGCCGCCACGAGCGCCTCGGCCCGCACGCCGCTGACCGGCTTCTGATAGATGCCGGCGGGCTCTCGATTCGAGTGGAATGCGACTGACTGACCGTCGGGAGAAAACACGGCGTCGATTTCGCTCGTGCTGTCGAACGTCAGCCTCGACGAAGTGCGGCGCTTGGCGTCGAAGAGCACTACGTCACCAACGATTGAGTCGGCGAGCACTTGTGTCCCGTCACGATCAACGGATGGATTCCGATGAAAGCCCGGGAGACCGACCGCTCCGGTCGCCTTCCCTTGTCGGTCGAGCCACGTCAACGTGGCGAGGCCGCCTGGCCCTCTCGCGCGATACGCGAGCACTCCCTGCGGGGCGACCGCGATCGCTGCAAAGAAGTTGTCAGTCCAGACATCCGGAGCGAGCTGCACGAGCTCCCCACTGACTTCTCCACGAGAGGGATCGAAGCGCTGCGCGACGAGCGGGGCGTCAGCCTGTGCGTTGCCGGCTCGAAACACGAGGTGCCCTGTTGGTGAATAGAGGGCCCTGGAGGAGATCGCGCGGACGACATGCTCCTCGGCGGAATCCAGGTTTCGCCAGACAAGATCGCTCCGCTCGGCCGGGTTCTCACGATCCACTCGTACGTACAGAAACAGACGGCCGCCCGGAAGAAACTCCGGCAGGGCGTGCCGAAGGTCCCCGGGGCCCGGCGTCGTCACGGCCTCCGGCTCGCCTCCATCGGCGCGGACACGCAGAACGCCCGAGCCAAACCGGCTGAACAGAATCACGCCCTCGTCGTTCCAGGTTGCGCCCGCCCACCTCCCGCCGGTCCGGCAGATTGTCTGCACCACACCGGTCATCGAGTCGACACGTCTGAGGAAACTGTCAGTGAAGAACCCAATCTCCCGAGAGTCCGGCGACCAGAACGGGTTGGAGGCCTGTTCGGTGCCGGGGATCATGCGCGCCTCGGTCGAGCTCAACGACCGCACCCACAGCGCCTGGCGCCCCGACCCGTCGCCCGCCACGAACGCCAGGTGACGGCCGTCTGGCGACAGCGCGAACCCGTCCCCGCGGACGGCCTGCGGTGTTTCGACGGAAAGGGCCACGGGTGGCAGGCGTCGCCTCGATCCACCGCAGCTCGTCGAGCAGGTCGCGCGCCGTCTGCCACCGCTCGTCCGGATCCTTGGCGAGACATTTCCGCACGAGGCGTTCGAACGCGGCCGGCACGAGCGGCACGAGCGACGACAGCGGTGCCGGCTCGCGATCCAGAATCGCTGCCATCACGCTCGCCTGGCTGCGCCCCTCGAACGCTTTCTGCCCCGTCGCCATCTCGTACACCACCGCCCCGAACGCGAAGAGGTCCGTCCGAGCGTCCGCCTCCCGCTCCTCGATCTGCTCCGGTGCCATGTACTGAAAGGTCCCGAGGATCGTCCCTGGCGTCGTCAGATTCGGCGGCGTGGTCCCCACCATCGTCGGCGCCGCGGCAGCTGCGGGTGTTCGGGCAGTCCCGCCACCGGTCTTCGCCAGCCCGAAATCGAGCAGCTTCACCTCGGGGGCGGCGCTGCGCCGCACCAGGAACACGTTTCCGGGCTTCAGGTCCCGATGGACGATGCCCTGCCGATGCGCCTTGTCGAGGGCGTCGCTCACCTGAATAGCGACGCGCAGCGTGTCGGCCAGCGCAAGCGGGCCCCTCGCCAGGCGGGCAGCCAGCGTCTCGCCGTCCAGATACGGCATGACGAGATAGCTGACGCCGTCCGCCTCGCCCACGTCAAACAGCGGACAGATGTGCGGGTGATCGAGGCTCGAGATCGTTTTCGCCTCGCGCTCGAACCGCTCGCGCGCGAGCGGGTCGGCGGCGATGTGTGCGGGTAGGATCTTGACGGCGACCGTACGGCCGAGCCGCGTGTCGGAGGCCTGGTAGACTTCGCCCATGCCGCCGGCGCCCAGCGCAGCCGTTACCTCATAGGGGCCGAGACCGTGCCGGGGGCCAGCATGCGCGAAAACACCGGCATCCTACCATGCCGGCCTGCGGTCTCCCGCCTGCGCCCGCCGGCGCGCGCCCAATTACCCTGCGACCTGCGGAAACGCCTCGATCACCTCCGCGGACGTCGCTCGCGGCTGCCTGATCGCCCTGCGCTCGGCGATTGACGCTCGCCGCTCTCGCGCTGAAGGTCGAACGCCCGCCGAATCGCACTTGTGACTGTGGAGAGGTCATCGGGCGCGACCAGTCCGATGACCCTCCTGATGATCTGTTTGTCCACGGCCAACAGCTTTGACACCCTGACTATAATCTGCGCACGGGAGCTCGCACGTCGGATTACCTGGAAGCGATCGGGCACCTGCCAGGCGGCACCGTACTGGTCGTCCCGCAGGCAAGCTGGGAGGAGTACGGTGGACACGATCGAGCGCCCGATCCATTCGACGATCGCTACTGCTCTCGCCGCCGAGCCTTCCGGCCTGATCTCGGCTTATGTGTTCGGCAGCGTTGCAGAGGGCCGAGCGCATGGCCGAGCTGCGGAAACACCTCGATCATCCGGTGCTCGCACACAGCGGACCGAGCTTACAGCTCCCTGTGGCGGAAACAGCGCACGAGGTGATCGTTCACCAGCCCGGCCGCCTGCATATGGGCGTACATGATCGTGCTGCCCACGAATGAGAACCCACGCTGCTTCAGGTCCCGGCTGAGCGCATCGGACTCGGGGCTGGTAGCCGGCAGTTGAGCCAGCGTCCGCCAGCGATTCTGCTTCGGCCGGCCGCCGACGAACCGCCAGATGTAGTCGTTGAAGCTCCCGAACTCCCGCTGGATCTCCAGGAAGCGCCCGGCATTCTTGATGGACCACTCGACCTTCAGGCGGTTCCGGATGATGCCGGGGTCCGCGAGCAGACGGGCAACATCGCGCGTGCCGAAGGCGGCAACCTTGTCGACGTCGAACCCGGCGTAGGCCCGACGGTAGCCCTCCCGCCGGTGCAGGATGGTGCGCCAGCTGAGCCCTGCCTGCGCGCCCTCCAGCACGAGGAACTCGAAATGCTTTCGATCTTCCCGCACCGGCACGCCCCACTCGGTGTCGTGGTAGCGCTGCATCAACACATCGCCGCCGGGCCAGTCGCAGCTTCCCCTCGTCGTCTTGGACATCGTGTCGTGACGTCAGTGATACCACAGTCAGCGGCCGCGCACCTTGAATTGAAGGGAGGCCCAGCTTCGGCCTTCTGCTACGATCCGCCCGTGGGTGACGTTCTCGATCCCGAATTGCTCGCGCGGCTGCAGAGAATCGCGTCTTCAACCGAGGACCTGTCGTTGCTCGCGCTCCACGGCTCGCGCGCAACCGGGACGAGCCACGCCATGTCCGACTGGGACCTCGCCTTTCAGGCGGACGGCGGCGTGGATGCCGACGGGCTGATGGCGCGCCTGGTGGAGTCGCTTCGAGCCGACCGCGTCGATCTCGTTGACCTCGATCGTGCTGGTGCGCTGCTTCGGTACCGCGTCGCCCGGGACGGGGTGCTGCTGTTCGAGCGTCGCGCCGGGACGTGGGACCGGTTCCGGCTCGCGGCCGTCAGGACCTGGTGCGATCTCGCGCCCGTGCTGGAACCCGCGTACGAGGGGATTCTGGAGTCGCTGCGCCGGTGAGTCCCCTCGACCGCGCCGTGCTCGCCGAGCGGACCGCGGCACTGCAGCGTCACCTGGCGCGTGTGGCCGCGCGGCTGCCGTCGCGGCCCGAGGACCTGGCGCCATCGAGCGACTCGGCCGACGCGGTGATTCTGCACCTCTGGCAGGCCACACAAATCGTGATCGATCTGGCGGTCGCGGCGTGTGTCGCGTACAACACGGGGACTCCGCAGGGATACGGCGATGCCTTCCGGCGTCTGGAGGCTGCAGACATCATCGACGCGGCGCTCGCGGATCGGCTGGTTCGGGCCGCGGGCTTCCGCAACCTCGTCGCGCACGCCTACGAACAGCTGGACCTCCGGCGCGTGCATCAGGCAGCGACCGACGGCCCGCGGGACCTGCTGGCCTTCGTCGCCGCTCTGGCTCAGCGTCAGGGAGACTCCGGGCGGCGGTAGCGCCCGAGGTTGAAGCGCTGACGAGACCGACGTGCGCTGGCCGACGATCGGGAGGTGACCAGCGAGGCGCGTCGGCCGCCCGTCGAGAAACCGTGGAAGCAGTCGACGATAATAGGCGCTCACCGCTTGTGAGGCCCGTCCGGGATCGCGGGCGGGTCCTTGCCCGTTTGCCGTGGAGGCCACCGTGAAGCTGGCGACAGGCTGTCTTGCACTCATCGCGGGCGTGCTGCTCGCGCCCGCGGGGGCCGAGGCTCAGTGCCCGGCGCGTCCCCTTGGGAATCCGCTCGAGGGCGCGGTGTGGAACGGCTGGGGCGTCGACGCCACCAACGGCCGCTTCCAGAACGCGAAGGCCGCCGGGCTCAGCGCCCAGGACGTCCCGCGGCTGAAGCTGAAGTGGGCGTTCGGCTTTGACAAGGCCACGAGCGCCTTCGCGCAGCCCACGATCGCGGCCGGCCGCGTGTTCGTCGGCAGCCAGGGGGGCGCCGTCTACTCGCTCGATGCCGCGACCGGCTGCACGTTCTGGACCTACGAGGCCGGCGCCGGCGTGCGAACGGCGATGGTCCTCGGCACCACGAAGGCGGCGCCGAGCGGCTACGCCGTCTACTTCGGCGACCTCAGCGCGAACGTGCACGCCGTCGACGCGGCAAGCGGCCGGCGCGTCTGGATGCAGAAAGTCGAACCGCACCAGGCAGCGCGCGTCACCGCCGCGCCCACGCTCGCCGGCGATCGCCTCGTCGTCACCGTGTCCTCGCTCGAGGAAGTCCCCGGCGGCAACCTCACCTACGAGTGCTGCACCTTCCGCGGCAGCGTCGTGGTGCTCGATCTCCACAGCGGCAGGCAGATCTGGAAGGCCTACACCATTCCCACCGAGCCCAGGCCGACGAAAAAAAACGTCAAGGGCGTCACGCAGTGGGGTCCCTCCGGCGCCGCCGTCTGGTCGTCGCCGACGGTGGACGTGAAGGGTGGCATCATCTACGTCGCCACGGGCAACTCGTACAGCGAGCCGGCGGCCGACACGAGCGACGCGGTCCTGGCGCTCGATCTGAAAACCGGCAAGCGACTCTGGGCCAAGCAGCTGACGCCGAACGACGTTTTCGTCGTGGCGTGCGGCGGCCCGAACCGGTCGGGCGGCAACTGCCCCGACGATGTGGGGCCGGATTTCGATTTCGGCAACTCGCCGATCCTGCGATCACTTCCGAGCGGTCGTCAGATTCTGGTGATCGGCCAGAAATCAGGCGTCGCCTATGGGCTCGACCCGAACAAGCAGGGCGACGTCCTGTGGCAGTTCCGAGCGGGCAAAGGCAGCGCGCTCGGCGGGATGGAATGGGGCTCGGCCGCCGACGATGATGTCGCGTACTTTCCGGTGTCCGACGTGCTCCAGCCGCCGGACCAGCATGGCGGATTGTTCGCGGTTCGCATGGCCACGGGTGAGCAGGTCTGGCACGCGCCGCCGGTGCCGGTGAAATGCGCCACGCCGCGCGGCTGCAGCGCGGCCCAGTCCGCGGCCATCTCCGTCATCCCCGGCGCCGTGTTCTCCGGCGCGATGAACGGCTACCTGCGCGCATACTCGACGAGGGACGGCAAAGTCATCTGGGAATTCAATACGGCGCAGGAGTTCAAGACGGTGAACGGCGTGGCCGCCAAGGGCGGATCCATCAACGGTCCCGGCCCCACCATTGCCGGAGGCATGGTGTTCACCAACTCCGGCTACGGCCAGTTCGGCGGTGTCGTCGGCAACGTGCTGCTGGCTTTCGGGGTCGAGTAGTCGCGAACCTTCAGCTCCCGATCGTCAGGCCGCCCATGACGGAGAACACGTCGATGACTGCCTCTTCGCCGGCGGGAATCCTCGCCTGTCTCAGGTCCAGCAGGCAGCCGCCCATGAACGCCGACGTGCGCGCGTTTCTGCACGGGGCGTCGGTGATTGTGCGCTTGCTCTCCGCCATCACTTTCGATACGCTCGCCGATCCGTCTGACTCGGTCTCGCGGCGCATGCGCCGGCTGCCAGCTTCACGCCAGCAGGATACCCTCAGCCATGATGAGCGTCCCGACGATGAGCTGAGGCGGCGCACCGTGGCGCCCGAAACGGGATCGGATTCGTTCCTCCAGCGACGCGGACACGCCGAAAGGGTAGTTTGGACATGATGAGGAACCGCCTCGTCATCGCAGCTTGATCTGGACGCCGCCCATCATGAGAAAGCCCCGAACGACTAGCCGCGGGGCATTCGCGGTTGTCTCGGCAGAGGATGGGGGCGTGCCCGGCTCGACCACAGGGGGGGCCGTCTTCGTAGTCTCAGCGGCCGCGTCCTCGTCGGTCGCTTCGTCCTGAGCGGCCTGCCGCGCACGCCGGTCCTCGGCGCTGCCCATGACGGGCACAAGATCGACCACGACCGTCCAGTGCCTGGGCACCAGTAGTTCCACACCACCCATCACCGTGAAGACATCGATGACGGCTTCTTCACCGTCGGGGATCGTGGCCTTGCGCAGGTCCAGCCGAGAGCCGCCCATAACGGTCGTCACGTCGGCGCCGCGGAAGCGCGTGGCCTCACTGATTTGCCGGCTGCCGCCAAGCAGGGCCGTGACGTTGAGGGTTTCGCTCGTGCTGCTGCCGGACTGGAAGGGCCGGCGGAGGTCGGCACGGGTGGCGATTGCGCCCACGATGATCAGCAGAACTACCAGACCGGGCGACACGAGGAGGCGCTGGCTCGGCCGCGCGCTCTCCTCCCGCCCGAACAAGGCCTCCCAGACGATGCTGGCGCCGAGGAGGATGACGAGCACCGGCCAGTACTGCAGCAGGACTCGCGCGTCTGCCAGCCCGAGCCGATCGAGAAGCAGGACGATGCCCACGCTGGCGATTCCAAGGCCGAGGGCAATGTTGGGTGCGTAGGGGCGCGGGTTCGTTGACATGTGCGGCCTTCTCCTGCGGCGCAACGAACAGTTCGGAAACCGGGCGCCGCCACGACCTACTGTGCCCTACCAGCCCCCAATCCGGGCAGCCTTTCGGCGAGCGCACGCCGGGCCCCGGCGAACGCACGGGAGAGGGGGTGCACGGGTGGACTTGACAGCCGGGTCAGCCGACGGAAGAGCCGCTGGTACGCCTCTATAATCGCGCGGTGCCGATCTGGGCGCGACTCACGGTTCTCGTTGCTGGCGCCAGGTCGACGTCCTCGCTGGCGCTGTTCCTCTCGACAGAGTCCGGCAGCACGGTCCATCTCGGCGTGCCGCTCTCGACCTACTTCGTCCTGACGGCCACCTTCACGCTGCTCGGTCTCGGCCTGATCGCCGGAACAGAGAGAGACGATCGGGCCTCCTGGCTTGGCGGTCTGCTCATGCTCATCGGCACACCGCTCGCCACGCCGCTTCTCCTGGCGATGGCGGATCCGATCATGCGCTGGCTTGTCGACATCCGGCCCGAGGCCTTGATGGGCGTCTTCCTCTGGCGATTTCTGGCTGAGTTCCCATCCGAGCTTGGAGGACGGCCCGGACGTCTGGCCTGGTATGCCGCAGGCCTCGCGGGCGCGGTCGGCGCGGCGTGCGCGACCGTCAATGCCGCCGCCATCTGGCTCCCCCGCGGAGACCCTTCGCGGTGGTGGGCACCGCTGCTGGCGACGACGTCCTCCGGGCTGTACTGGCCGCTGGTCTTCGGCGCAGCGGTCTCCGGCTTTCCCCTGCTGCTGTGGCGCAGCCACGTCGCGGCGGGGGCCGATCGCCGCCGTGCACTCATCTTCGTCGGGGGGCTCATTGCGGGCCTGACGCCCTTTGCCCTCGAGGTCACGGTCGAAGAAGTCTGGCCTGCCTACAAGGCGTTGGTCCGGCAGCCGGCGGCCAGTCTCTGGATCGGGGCACTGATCTTCGGCAGTCTCGGCGTCGTTCCTCTCGTCACCGCGTACTCAGTGCTCTTCGACCGAGTGGTCGAGGTCCGCGTCGTGCTGCGCCTGGCGCTGCAGTATGCCCTGGCGCGGTACACGGTGATGGCCGTGACGCTGGTGCCCTTCCTGGCGCTGACGGTCTTCCTGGTCAGACACCGGAACGAAGCGCTGGTGGCCATTCTCGCCAGCGGTCCGCGGCCCATCCTGCTCGGCGCGTCGGCCGGCCTCGGGCTGGTCGCGCTGCGTCTCCGAACGGCGTGGCTTGACGCCGTCGATCGACGCTACTTCCGCGAGCCGTACGACGCCGAACGGGTGCTGGCGCGCGTCGTTGACGACCTGTCAGGGGGCACACCGTCCGAGATCGCCGCGCAGATCGGTCGCGAGCTGACGCGCGCGCTGCACGCCAACGCGGAGCTGTTCCTCGCCGACGAGGGCCGCGCGGCGCTGCACCATGTCGGCGATCGGCTCCCGTCGCTCGATCTCAGTGCGAGGCTGGCCGAGCTGGTGACCGTCGATCAACGCCCCATGGACGTCGACCTCGACCACTCCGCATCGCCGCTTCGGCGGCTTCCCTCCGCCGAGCGCCACTGGCTGCGCGAGGGGGGGTTCAGCCTGCTGGTGGTCATCCGCCGCGCCGGTGGAGGGGTCGCCGGGATTCTAGGCCTGACACCGAAACGGAGCGGCCTCGAGTACTCCGCCGACGATCGCCGATTCCTGACGACCGTCGCGTCGGCAGCGGGCCTGGCTCTGGACCGCGTCCGGCTGCGCACGGGCGAGGCTCCAGCCGAGGAGCCGCCGGCGCGCGAGTGCCGCAGCTGCTCGCGCCTGGAATCCATCGCCACCGAACGATGCGCGTGTGGCGGGACTCTCGTGATGGCGTCGGTTCCCCGCGTGCTGAGGGGCGTCTTCCGGATCGAGCAGCGCATCGGGGCTGGCGGGATGGGCGTCGTCTATCGGGCCGTCGATCTCAATCTTCGGCGGGACGTGGCTATCAAGGCGCTGCCGCGCGTCACGCCAGAGCACGTCGCACGACTGCGGCGCGAGGCCCGCGCGATGGCCGTCATCACGCATCCCAACCTGGCCGTCATCCACGGCGTCGAGACCTGGCAGGGCACGCCCTTCCTGGTCCAGGAATACCTGGCCGGTGGCACGCTCGCTCGCAGGCTGGCCGAGGAACGCATGCTCCTCGACGACGTGTTCGACATCGGCATCACGCTCGCGGGACTGCTCGACCACCTCCATCGCAGCGGTGTCGTCCACTGCGATATCAAGCCGAGCAACATCGGCTTCACCCGCGAGGGAGTGATCAAGCTGCTCGATTTCGGTCTCGCCCGGGTGTTCATGGACCCTCAGGCTCAACGCGACGCCTCGACGACGGCTGTCGGGCGCGGGACCGATCCCGTGTCGTCGAGCCAGACGGTCGGACCCTTCGGCACGCCCCAGTTCATGTCGCCCGAGGCCGTGCGGGGCGAACGGCCCACGCCCCTGTTCGATCTGTGGGCGCTCAGCGTTGTCCTCTTCGAGGCCGTGGCAGGGCGGCGCCCATTCGAAGGTGCGGACGGTGGCGCCGTGTTCGCCCGCATCCTCGGTGGTCGAACGATCGACATTCGCGAGACACGTTCCGATCTCCCCGACGCGGTGGTCGAGTTCTTCGAAGCTGCGCTGGCGCTGGACGCCAGTCGGCGTCCGAAGGATGCTCGCTCGTTCGGATCGAGGATTCGTGCGTTGCGGTCTGGAAATGCGTGAGCTAGACTCCGCAGGTTATGCGCAACAGCCGTGCCTGCGTTTCCAGGGAGGTTGCCGATGGCGAAGAAACCGACTGCCAAGCCAGACGTCGAGGACGTAGACACCCAAGTCGAAGAAATCCTCGACGAGTGCGAGATCAAGGTCAACGAGGGCCTCAGGAAGGAAGGAGCAGACAAGGTCCTGTCGACGCCGGCCCGGAAAGCGCTCCGTGAAATGTTCGGCGAAAGCATCAGGCGGAACCTGGATCGGGGCGGCGAGTGGAAGCACCCCGACAAGCAGGCCCCTCTCGCCGTTGCCCATCATCTCGGGCAGATCGCGGCGATCCTTTCCATTGGGAACCTCGTGGGCAAGGCTGTTGCGCTGGCTGCGGCCGCTGCCGCCAGAAACGACGAGCACTGTCGGCCGGGCGGCGGTGGCGGCGACTGGTGCAACTGAAAATGAAGGAGGTCCTCCTCGACGTCAAGTTCATCGATCAGGAGGAGGACTTCTTCTGCGGGCCGGCCGTCGCGTTGATGATCCTGAGATTTCACCGCGCCAAGGTCAGCCCATCGTCGACGAAGGCTGGGCTCAAGCAAGCCCCTGGACGCGCCGCAACACGCGCGGACCTGGAGCGGTTGTGGTGCGCAATCTCATTGGTTCCGCCCGACGCGCCCTACGACCCGCCGCCTGGTCCGTGCCAGGGCGAGCGCAGAGGCGTCTTCCAGCTGTTCTACCGGTGCGACGACGCCAGCCAGTGCAGGGCGTGGTTCACCGTTCCGGGCGCGCTGCAGACCGTGCTCAACGATCGCCTGTCCGCCAGAAAGCGGATGATCACGGTGCGCGACGACAATGCCGAGCCCCGGGTGGCGACGACCGCCATCCGTGACAGCATCGATCGCAAGCGGCCGGCGGCTGCTCTTGTCGGGAATGGCGGCAGTCATTGGGTGGTCGTACGGGGTTACCAGACGCGGGCCGACGACGAACTGCTGGAATTCATCTACATCAGGGACCCCCAGAACGACGAAGGCGACCTGCACATGCTGCCGGCCACCGATACCGGCCTTGCCCCCCTGAGTGTCGTATCGTGCGGCCCGGCGGCCGACGCCGACAGGTTCGTGGTCATCACGGGCAGGTAAATGACCCGCCCACGCAGGCGTTCGCGCTCGAGGGGACCGACTGAGAAGCTCGCACCGGAACCGAGCCTCCCTCGCGCCGAGCAGGCGGAACAGGTTGCGCGGTCCCTGGCGGAGCGGCTGGCGAAGGGCCGAATCTGGGGACCGGCGCTTGGCGCCGCTCGACCGGGTCCGAGCGTGCTGGTTCAGCGCCTCGACGAGACCGACGGCTACTACTTCATCGTGCCGTTCTCCATCTCATCGCGGGTCACCGCGCGGATTGCCGTGGACTGGCGGACGAACCGTGTCGTGGAAGTCGCAGGCGTCGACACGCCGGACAAGGCGCTGCCCTCATGGAGCGACCCTCGGCAGCTCGTCCTGCGCGCGGCGAGTGAGGCGTCGTGCATCCCGTGGCTCCGATTCAGCGTGCATCCGGACCTCGTCGTGTGCCAATCGACGCTCGTGTGGCGGAGCTGCCGCGAATCCCGATCGATGCTGCGTCCGTTCCATCTCCTGACGATCGGCGATACGCTGGTCTACGTCAGAGTCGACGGCACGGCGTTCCCCAGGCTATCGACGGGGCCCGACGCGTAAGCGACGGCGTCCGAGCCGGGTCTGCGCGCATCCGCCACGATGCCGCGGGGCAGGCCCGACCTATGGCGTGCGAGCCTGCTCGCGACGTTCGCCGGCGTGGGGCGGGAGGCGCGGCGCTGATCAGAGCCGAAGCTGCCTGGTGAGCTTCACGACGAACGCGCGGCTCTGGAGGAACGGCGCGCCGCGCAGGGACGTATCCCGCTGGTCGTTGTAAACCAGAAAGAGCTCGCTCCCCGGCTGATACTCCCACCTGAGGCGCAAGTTGGCGCTGAGGGAGGCGGCGCTCGAGTTGTACTGCAGCAGGCCGCTGACGAACATCCGGGGCGTCACGGTGTAGGTGACGCGGCTCGTGATGAGCTTGAGCGTGAAAGCCGCCTGCGGCAGCTCGATGCGGTTGATGGACACGCCCGGCTGAACGGAGAGCTGCGGCGTCACCTCGATGCGGGCACGCTGGTACGTGACCGCCGTGAGGTGTCCGTCGAAGTACTCTCCACGCTGCAGGGACAGTGTGCCCGACACCGGTCGCTGCTCGCCCATCGTGTACCCGACGAAGAAGTCCTGGAAATCGTACTGCCCGACGGGGATCGTCACCGTGGGCGTGATCCGGAACCCCTGCCGCAGCAGCTCGCGGCTCTGCTGCGCGTCGGCTACGATCCGGTCGCTGTTCTCGAATTCCGTTTCGAAGCGTACCTGCGCCACCCGTGTCTCCACCTGTCCCGCGCCGTTCTCGATATAGTCGAGGCTCGCGCCGAAGGTGAACTGCCGCACGGCGTCGATCGAGCGGGGCCGCGGCCTGTACTGGGCTGACGTGAAGGTGCGCCGGAAGTCGTCGCGGCGCAGGAAGCCGACCTCCGGATTGAAGTTGTCGCCGACGCGCAGGTGGTCGACCTGGAATCGATACGTGTCGTGGTTGTAGCTGAACGCCGCCTGGTAACTGGCGTCGTCGCCATCCAGCCCGGGCGTCCTCGTCCGCGCGTAGTAGCCGTTGAAGTTCAGGTTGTCGAAGAACGAGAACGCGGCATCGACGCCGTACACTTCGTTCGATCCGTGTCCAACGGTCGATTTGGACCGGCCGGTGTAGATGCCCCCGATGCGGCTGCGGCGCAGGATGTCGCGTTTCACCCGCAGCACGGTGAAGTTGGTTGCCAGCGCGCCCGTGCCAGCTGCCTCGTCGGTCTGAATGTTCAGGGCGCCGATGCTGAATTTGCCTGCCCTGCCGGTCAGGCGCCCGCCGCCGATGATCGGCACGGTGAGCCCTCGGCTCAATCCGATCTGGCGGCTGAAGAAAAGCGTCGGCACGTCGCCGCCGCCAAACAGGCCTCCGCCGCCGCGCCCTTCGAGGAAGAACTCGCGCTTCTCGGGAAAGAACAGGCTGAACCGCGTGAGGTTGATCTGCTGCTCGTCGACCTCGACCTGGGCGAAATCCGTGTTGTAGGTGAAGTCGGCGGTGAGATTCTGCGTGACCCCGTACTTGACGTCGACTCCGGCATCCCCGTCGAGCTGATTCGACCGCCTGGGCGTGGCCGTCCGATCGGTGGCCAGCGAGCCGATTCCGTACGGCTTGATGTCGAACGTCCGGTTGCTCTGGGGCAGCTCGAGACCGACGAGCGTCCCGGCGGAGGAGACCCTGAACTCGCCTGGGCCAGCCGAAATCGGGACGCGGGTGAGATAGGTCGTCTCGTTCTTGTGCCGGATGCGCCGCCCGAGCTGAATCCCCCAGATCTGCGTCGTGCCCGGCCTGAAGCGGAGGGACCTGAAGGGGATGCGCGCTTCGACCGTCCACCCGCCTTCGAAGCGGCCGGTCCGCACGTCCCAGATGGGATTCCAGTCGCTGTTGGGGTTGCCTTCGTCGGTGACCTCGAAGTCGAAGAAGCCGCCGATGGGGTTGACCGTGAAGACGACGCCGTTGCGCCGAGCATAGAACGTGTCGAACATGACGCTGAAGAAGTCGTTGTTGATCAGCTGAAAGGAATCCCGCTGCATCTCGTTGGCGATCCACTCGGATTCGGGCGCCGAATCGTGGAGGCGAGCCGAGACGTAGACGTTCCGGGTGTCGTAGAACACCCAGGCCTCGGTCCGTTCGGTCGACGCGGCGCCTTCGATCGGCAACTGCTGGATGAACCCGGCAATGGCCCGCACCGTCGTGTAGAACCGTTCATCGAGCTGCCCGTCCAGCCTGAGCGGCTCGGTCAGGAGGACCGCTCGGACAGTGGCACGTCCCACGTCGTCGCGCGTCAGCGTGTCAGGCTCGACCGGCGCAGGGGGGGCATCGGCGAGCCTGCCGGCGCGAATCGGCGTGACGCCACCGGGCGGAGCGGGCTGGGGCGCGCCCTGCGCCTGGAGGACCTGAGGCATCAGCAGCGTCATCAGGGCCGGCGGGTGGCGAGGGTGCGCCGGCAATTCGGTGGTGCCTGCCAACACCAGCGTCGCGGCGAGGGTGGCGGTCACAAACTCCACATGTATCGGATCCGTAGTGTAAGCGAGATCCACGCGCTCGCGGTGGCCGCCGTGTCTTACACCTCGTACCGTGCGAGCGTCGCCCTGCTGGGCAGGGCTCCCGGCGTCAGACGCGACACAACGACCATCAGCAGCGCCGATCCGAGCGTCATGGGAACGGCCGGCAGCATGCCGAAGACCAGAGCGCCCTGAACGGTGCGGGTAATCACGTCGATGCCGGCCACCGACCAGACCTGGACCGCGACACCCGGCGCGGGCGCGGGAATCTGCTGCTGGATGACCGCCACCGCAAGCACTCCCGCGGCCGTCCACACCGTGCTCGCGAGCGCACCCCACTTCGTGCTCCTTCGCCAGAACAGCGCCGCGACGAGCAGCGGCGACAGCGCCGCAAACCCGGCAAACGCGTACTGCGTCGCGATGTCGAAGATCGACTGCGGCACCCGCATCGCAATTGCGTACGCCACGAGCGCGATGATCACGACAAACAGCCTGCCGGTATTCACCTGCATGCGCTCGCCGAACCGCGCCTTCCCCCCGTAGAACGCAAACACATCCTCGGTGAACATCGTCGACATCGCTAGAATCTGCGAGTCGCTCGCCATCACGGCCGCCATCACGAACGCGCCCAGCATGGCCGCGAGCCAGATCGGCGCGTACCCCTCGACCAGCCTCAGAATCACGTCGTCTCCCGACGAGGCGGCGCGCAGCCGGCTACGCTCCTCGTCGGTCAGTGTCACGGCGCCGGCCGCCAAGCCCGCACGGGCCTCGAGTTTGGCCTCGATCGCGGGAACTTCCCTCGCGGCGTTGGAGACAAGGCCGAGAAACACCGACGGCAGCCAGATGGCGATCATGCAGAGCGGATAGAGGACGACGGTCTTCTTGAAGTGGCCAAGCCGCTTGGCCGTGAGGCAGAAGATGCCGATGTGCGGAAACGCAATCGAGGACAACGGGACGAACGTGTAGCTGAGGAAATAGAGCGGCGAGACGCGCTCGCGCGTCAGGAGCGGCGCGGTCGGCGCGGACCCTGCGAGCGACTCGATGGCGCGGCCAAAGCCGCCCATGCCCGTCGCAATCACTGTCACGGCGATGGCGCCGAAGAGCAGGAACAGGATCGTCTGGAACGTGTTCACCCAGGCCGTGCCGCGCATCCCGCCGAAGAACACGTAGCCCATGACGACGAGCGAGACGATGGCGCCGCCGAGCCAGTACGGGACCAGGCCGCCGCTGACGGCGTACAGCGTGGTGCCGCCGCCCATCACCGCGATGATGATGTAGGGGATGAGGAGCACAGCCTGCACGGCGAAGATCGCGGTGCCGATGTGGCCGCATTCCCAGCGGTCGCGGAACATCTGCACGGGCGTGATGAACCCGTTCCGCCGGCCGAGCGCCCAGAGCCTGGTGCCGATGAAGAACAGCGAGACCGGGATGATAATCGCGGACGAGGAACCCATCAGCCCGTAGGTGACGATCCCGTTGGCGAAGGCGTGGCCGGACGCTCCGAGGATGGAGAACGCCGTCATGTTCGCGCCGAAGAGCGACAGCAGGAATACGGCCGGCCCGAGCGACCGGCCGGCGAGGAAGAACTCCTCGGCGCCCTCGTGCCCGTGGGACCGGCGGAACGCAAAGATCCCGATGTACAGCGCGATGGCGAGGTACCCGAAGACGACGGCCGCGGGGATCATCTTCTCTGGAGGTTCAGGGTCCGGGCGGAGTGCGCGGCTGCTCACGCTCCAGGTGCGCGGGCCACATCACCCCGACCATCAGCCAGAGCACCAGCGACACGGCCGCCGTGAACGCGACGTGATAGAAGAGGCCAATCGGCAGAAACCCGAAGACGAGCGGCCGCGCCGTCCGCCAGAACCAGATGTCCTGGTGCAGCAGGTACAGCAGCACGAGCGCGGCGGTCGCGACCGATCGCATTCCAGAAGACGTGCAGTATACTCCGCGTCCATGCAGGATACCCGGCCGGCCCCCGCAGTGAATCTCGACACACGGACACGCCTCGCGCGCGAAGCGCTCGACGGCAGAGTCCGGGAGATCGTGTCCTGGCACTTCGACCCGGCCACCGGTTCGCCCTTCTGGCTGGACTTCGCGGCCAAGCTCGGGTGGGATCCGCGCACGGAGATTCACGGCTTCAGCGACCTCTCGCGGCTCGGCCTCTTCGAGGACGAGTGGCTCCGCGGCGGACCCGTGCAGCGCTGGGTCCCGAAGGGCTGCGCCGGAAAGCCCGTCTACGTGTTCGAGACCGGCGGCACGACAGGCATCCCGAAGACGCGCGTCGCGTTCGAGGATTTCCGCATCGACTACGAGCTGTTCAGCGCGACGCTGCCCGACCAGCACTTCCCGAGAGGCGCGAACTGGCTGATGCTCGGGCCGTCCGGCCCGCGGCGCCTGCGGCTGGCGGTCGAGCACCTGGCGCAATACCGCGGCGGCATCTGCTTCTGCGTCGACCTCGATCCGCGGTGGGTGATCAAGCTGATCAAGAAGGGATGGATGGAGCACCTGGAGGCTTACAAGGCGCACGTGATCGATCAGGCCGTGAGTCTCCTCGGGGCCGGGCACGACATCCGCTGCATGTTCACGACGCCGAAGCTGCTCGAGGCGCTGGCGCTCCGGCTCGAGGCGATGGGCACGAGCATCCGCAAGGCGGGCATCACGGGGATCTTCTCGGGCGGCACCGAGTTCACGCCGCAGTGGAACCGGTTCGCCCACGAGGAACTGCTCGACGGCGCATACATGACGCCGACCTACGGCAACACGCTGATGGGCCTGGCGGCCAGCGCGCCAAGCGGTCCCGCGGATCACTACAAGATCACCTACTACGCCCCCCAGCCCCGAGCGGTCATCGAGGTCGTGGACTTCGACGATCCGTCACGGGTCGTCGAGCACGGCGCATCGGGGCGCGTCAAGCTGACGACCCTGACCCACGAGTTCTTCGTGCCGGGCTTTCTCGAGCGCGACGAGGGCGAGCGGGAGCCGCCCTGCGAGCTCTACCCGTGGGACGGCATCAGCGGCGTCAAGCCGTACCGGGGCCTCGCGCAGACGACGACGGTCGGGGTGTACTGAAGAAAGGCAGAACGGCAGAAGGGCAGGAAGGCGAAAGGCAGAAAGGCAGGAAGGCAGGAAGGGGGCGTCAGTCGGCGACTGCGAAGCGGGAGCGGATGTGGGGCGGAATGTCGGTGGCCCGGATCGGCTCGCCCGGACGCCGGCGCACGCAGGTGATCGTCAGCGATCCTTCCGCCGCGAGCTCGGCGTCCTTGCGCAGCACCGCGCTGTAGCGGATGGTCTTGCCGGTGATCTCCGCCACCACCAGATCGACCTCGAACTGGTCCTCGAACCTGAGCGGGCGCTTGAACTGAAACGACGCCGCCACGCGGGGCCAGCCGATCTCGGCGTCGCGCTCGGCGATGCTGATCCCCGCCGCCCGCCACAGCGCGTGCTCGGCCTCCTCGACATAGCGAAAGAAATTGGTGAAGTGCACGATGCCGGACGCGTCGGTTTCGGCGAACTGGACGCGTCGGCGGTAGGTGATGCGGCTGATCGGTGTCATTGGACGTCCAGCGACGCTATGTCGGAGGCCTGGATGCGAGGGCTGCGGCGCGATTGCCGGGCCTCTCTGGCCTCCTGCCCTTCTGCCCTTCTGCTGTTCTGCCGTTCTGCCTTTCTGTCTATGTCTGATGTATATGTTAGCATTGCCATATGAGGCGCACGACCATCTACTTCGAGCCCGAGCTCGAGGTGCTCCTCCAGCTCGAGATGCTGCGCCAGAAGCAGTCCATGGCGCAAATCGTCCGCGAGGCCGTGCGGGCCTACGTCACGCGCGAGCCGCGGCAGGCGCCGCCAGGCGCCGGCGCGTTCGCGAGCGGCCGGGCCGACACCGCCGAGCGAGCCGAGGACATCCTGTCGGAGACCGGATTCGGCACGCCGAGTCTCCGCACCCGAGGTCGACGACCAAGGACCTCGAGCAGGCGCGCGCCGCGATGAGCGTGCTGCTCGATACGGGGATCGTCTACGCGTACTACGATCGCAGCGACCGCTGGCACCAGCGCGCCCGGGCGCTCGTGCTCGGGGAGCGGCAGGGGCTGATTCTTCCAGCTCCCGTGGTTCCCGAGGTCGACCATCTGCTCGGCGTACGGCTGGGCGTGAGGAGCCGTCTGACCTTCTACGCAGGCATCGTGGACGGCCATTACCTCATCGCGGATCTGCCCAAGGCGTCGTACGGGCGTGTGGCGGATCTGAGCCGGCGCTTCGACGATCTCGATCTCGGGTTCGTCGACGCCGCGATCGTCGCGCTCGCCGAGACGCTCGGGCTTTCGCGCATCGCCACGACCGACCGCCGTCACTTCAATCCGCTGGCGGCCGCGTTCTCGCTCCAGCTGGTGCCGTAACGGCGCGAATGGCACTGGGACACGCGCAAGCCGTGAAGGACGACAGAGCGCGAACAAGCGGCAAGGCCACTACGGTTGCAGTCGCAAAACTGCTCTACGTCGCGCTCAATGAGAGATCCAGCACCAGCTTCAGTCCCTCGGCGACGAAAGCCAGGCGGTCGCCGGACAGCGCGCCGAGGCGATCCAGAAAGTCCGCCCGGAGCACTTTCTGCACATCATAGACGTTGGCGACCGAGGTTTTCTGGAGCCCCGTCTCGCGCCGATCCGGCCGAACATTGCCTGGCAGACCTTCAAGATGTAGACGGCTCGTCAGCGGGACGACCAGGAACGACCGCACGCGCGGCTCGCGAACTTTGTCGGTTTGCACCACCACGGCCGGCCGCCGCTTGTCCACGCGGACCCACCAGACCTCGCCCCGGCGAGGCAACGCCTCACCACTCGTCGTCACGGTACTCCGCCGCCATCCGCCGTCGCTGGTATCTCCGCCAGGCGGCCTCGTCGTCGGCAACATCCCAGCCGTGCCGATCCAGGTACCGTTGGACCTGTTGACGCACCCGCTCCGCCTCCAGGAGCGTGGCCAGCAGCACGGAGCGTGACGTGCCCCTTCGTGTGGCCGTCTGGTCGGCAAAGGCGACGAGATCGTCAGGCAGCGAGACGCCAATTTTCATCAAGCCCAGTATACCAGCCTGGAATACCGTGGTATTCCATCCATTCTTCCGTGCCGGTGGCCGCGACCAGCGTGGTCCATGGTCCACGAAGCACAACCGGCTGCACCGAAGCTTAGACAGCTCTGAAACCAAACGTGCTCAGGTGACCTGGATGGGTTCTCGACACGAGACGGGGATCACGTGTACCGCACCGACCGGTGCTCCGGCTTGAAGAACCGGGGCAGCAGGCTGTCCACGCGCAGGAGGCCCTCACGCGTCAGCGCCACGCGGTCGTCGCCGAGCGTCAACACACCCGCGTTGACGAGCTCGTCGAGCTGGCTGTGGAACCGCTCACCGATGTCGACGCCGTATTTTCCGGCGAAGTAGGAGGGCCGGATCGATCCCAGCTTCAACTGCAGGACCAGCTCGCGGATCAGCCGCTCCTCGTCGGTCGGCCGGAGCGCGCGGGCGAGCGGCAGCTCGCCGCGCTCGACGGTGGCGCAGTAGGCTTCGAAGGTGTCCACGTTCTGTACGTGGACGCCGTTGATGTGGCCGAACGATGCCACGCCGGTGCCCACCATGTCGGCCCCCTGCCAGAGGCGATCCCGATACACGAACTTTGCCGACCGATCGCGCACGGCTGTGTACGCCGAGCCGACGATATAGCCGGCCTGCTCGAGGGCCTCGAAGGCTTCTGCCACCCACCGGCGCTTGGTGGCCCAGTTCGCCACCCCTTCGTCGGGGCGCTGGCCGGCGAGCAGGTTGCGGCTGATGGTCGTGTTGAACGGCAGCTCCATCTGGTAGATGGTCACGCTGTCGGGCGCCATCGCCAGGGTCCTGGCCACGCAGGCACGCCAGTTCGCCTCGGTCTCGCCGAGCATTCCGGCGATCAGGTCGATGTTGATCTGCGGGAAGTCGAGCGCGCGCGCCTCACGGTAGGCGCGATCGATTTCGTCGGAGCGATGGGCCCGGCCGTTCAGCTCGAGGATGCGGTCGTCGAAGTTCTCGACGCCGAGGCTCAGGCGCGTGACGCCGACTCCCCGAATCGCGGCCAGCTTGCTCTCGTTGATCGTCCCCGGCTCGCACTCGAAGGTCACTTCCTCGGCCGACCGCCACGAGCTCACCTCGTCCATGCGCTTGACGAGCGTCTCGAGCTGTCGCACCGAGATATAGGAGGGCGTGCCGCCTCCGAAGTAGACGAAGTTGAGCGGTCGACCCTCGATGGCTGGCTGTCCCGCGTACAACTCCCATTCGCGGGCCAGCGCGTCGAGGTATGCCACGACCTCGTTGGCGTTCTTGTCGGTGTACACCCTGAAGTAGCAGAAATGGCACCGCTTTCGGCAGAACGGAATGTGCAGGTACAACCCGAGCGGCACGTCCGCGGGACGCGACCGGAGGGCCGGGCGGGCGTCGGCGTCGACGGCCTCCTTGGTCCACACCGAGAACGGCGGATAGTTGGCGACGAAGTAGTTGCCGACCTCGGTCCGATCGAAGGTCGTCGATGGCGTTGTCACCTGTTCGAATATATCATTTCCCCATGCTGCATCTCCCCGTGCTCCGCTGGGGCGAACCGTACACGAGCCTCGAAACAGACGATGTGGTGCACTTCGCGACAGGCGAGCCGCTGGCGCGCGTGAGCCGCGCGAATGGCGGTCTGATCCAGCGCGACATGCGCCGCGCCGCGCGCGCGCGCCACGTGCTGCGCGAGCTGCCGATCGCGGAGATCATCGAGCGCGTGGGTCGAGCCGGCGAGCTGTACATGAACGCCGAGCTGCCGCTCGGCGACGGCGCACAGACAGCCGACGAGTTCGCGCGCGCCCAGTCGGGATCGACGGGCCTTCCCGAAAGGCTCTGCCGCGCGAACATGAAGAAGAACGCGTTCGTGCTGGCTCAGATGGGCAAGATCCTCGAATCGCTGACGCGCGGCCTCTCGCTCGACGTGCTGACCAGAGGGTATGGCGAGGAGCGCGGGGTTCCGATCAGCTTTCAGGCGGAGAGCCCCGTGCTCGGCCTCGTGCTGCCGTCCAACTCGCCCGGGGTGCACACCCTGTGGCTGCCGGTCATCCCCATGCAGATCGGGCTGGTCCTCAAGCCGGGCCCGCAGGAGCCGTGGACCCCGTTCCGCATGGCCGCTGCCTTCGTCCAGGCCGGCATTCCGAAAGAGGCTCTTGCCATCTACCCGGGAGAGGGCGATGTCGGCGCCGCCGTGCTCGACGGCTGCAGCC
This sequence comes from uncultured Bifidobacteriaceae bacterium, assembly GCA_964497175.1. GTDB lineage: Bacteria > Acidobacteriota > Vicinamibacteria > Vicinamibacterales > CAVVIG01 > CAZCEL01. The sequence goes on along the minus strand of CAZCEL010000003.1, from coordinate 707 downwards.
GCAGCCTGATCTTCGGCGGGACGGCGACGGTCGATCGGTACCGCGGCAACCCGCGCGTCCAGGCCCACGGCCCCGGCTTCTCGAAGATCCTGCTGGGGGACGACCAGGTGGACCAGTGGGAGAAGTACATCGACGTGATGGTCGACAGCGTGTTCGCCAACAGCGGCCGCGGCTGCATCAACTGTTCCGGCATCTGGGCGAGCCGCCACGCGAAGGCGATCGCCTCGGCGCTGGCCGAGCGGCTCGGCGGCGTGCGGCCGCTGCCGCCAGATCAGGAAGGGGCCAGCCTCGCGGCGTTCACGGTACCTGGCGTCGCCGAGGCGGTGTCGCAGGCCATCGACGCCGACCTGAAGGAAGCGGGCGTCACCGAGTTGACGGCGTCATGTCGCGAGAGCCGGCTCGCCAAGATCGGGCGCGCCGACTATCTGCTGCCGACCGTCGTGCACTGCTCGTCGCCGGACGCGGCGATCGCGAAGAAGGAGTACATGTTCCCCTTCGTCACCGTCGTCGACTGCCCCGAGGATCAGATGATCGCGCGGATGGGCCCGACGCTCGTCTGCAGCGCCATCACGTGCCGACCGGAGTTCCGCCAGGCGCTGGTCGACGCCACCAACATCGATCGGCTCAACCTGGGGCCGGTGCCGACCATTCAGCTCAACTGGCTCCAGCCGCACGAAGGCAACATCGTCGATTTCCTGTTCCGGGCG
>CAZCEL010000002.1:20930-32427 GCA_964497175.1 uncultured Bifidobacteriaceae bacterium | reverse complement strand
TTCCAGCAGGACCAGTGCATCGGCTGCGGCTACTGCATGACCGGCTGCCCGTTCAACGTCCCGAAGTTCAGCCAGAAGACCAGGCGCGTCTACAAGTGCACGCTGTGCGTCGATCGCGTGTCGGTCGGTCTCCAGCCGGCCTGCGTCAAGGCCTGTCCCACGAGCTGCCTCCAGTTCGGCACAAAGGACGCGATGCTCGAGGTGGCCAGCAAGCGCGTCGACCAGCTGAAGGCGAACGGCTTCGCGCGGGCGGCGGTGTACGATCCGCCCGGCGTCGGGGGAACGGGCGTCGTGACGGTGCTCGCGTTCGGCGATCGCCCCGAGCTCTACGGCCTGCCGAGAAACCCGACGGTGCCGCTCGCCGTGAGGCTGTGGAAGGGTCCGATGAAAGTGCTGGGCAATCTCGCCATGCTCGGCGGGATTGCCGCCGCGGCCATCCATTACGTGCGGTTTGGCCGCAAGCACGGCGAGTCCGAGCGGGACGAAGGCGCCGATGCGTAGCATTCAGCGCTACGGTCTGACCGAGCGGCTCGTGCATCTGGCTGCCGCCGTGTCGTACCTGTACCTGCTGGCTACGGGGCTGGCGTTCTGGACGCCCGCCTTGTACTGGGCGGCCGTCGTCCTCGGCGGCGGCTACCTCTCGCGCCTGCTCCATCCGTGGGCCGGACTCGTCTTTGCCGCCATCGTCACGTGGATGTACGTGCTCTGGCGCCGCGACATGCGGATCACCGATGCCGATCGCGCCTGGCGCCGGGCCATGGGCAGCTACGTGCGAAACGACGACGGGGCGGTGCCCGCGGCGGGGCGCTTCAATTACGGTCAGAAGATGCTGTTCTGGGTCATGGCCGGCGGCGGCGCCGCGCTGCTCGCTTCCGGTGTGGTGATATGGTTCGTGGCCGAGGTGCCGTGGGACCTGCGGATTCTGCGCTACTCGGCGACGCTCGTGCACGCCGCCTCTGCGCTCGTGACGATCGGCGGCTTCATCGTCCACGTGTACATGGGGGTCGCTGTCGTGCCCGGCGGGCTGAGCGCCGTCATCCACGGACGGGTCAGTGACGAGTGGGCGCGACGCCACCATCCACTCTGGCTGGCGGAGATCGAGGCCACGCCGGAATTGTCTTCGTCGCGCCGCCCAGTTCCCGCGGCGCCGCCCCGCCAGTGAACGGTGCATCGCAGGCGCTTGTGACCTTCAGTCCCGCGGACCGCCAAGGCGCCGCAAGAGGCGGCCTTATCAGAGTGATCCGGCAACGTGAACGAGGTGAGTGTGGCTGAAGTCTTCCAGCAGGTGTATGACCCGGTGGCGGGCAGCGTGCTCGCCTCGGCGCTCGTGGCCGCTCTGCCTCCGATTCTGCTGGCGATTCTGCTCGCCGTGCTGCGCGTTGCGCCCTGGCGATCGGCCATTGCGGCGGCGGCGGCCGCCGTCGCGCTCGCGTGGCTCGTGTGGGGGATGCCGTTCCCGATCGCCGTCGCGGCGATGACGCACGGCATGGCGTTCGGGCTCTGGCCCATCAGCTGGATTGTGCTGAGCGCGGTCTTCTTCTACAACCTGAGCGTCGAGAGCGGCGACTTCGACGTGATCCGCCGCTCGCTGGCGCGGGCGACGGGCGACCGCCGGATCCAGATCGTGATCGTGGCGTTCTGCTTCGGTGCGCTCATCGAGGGCATCGCGGGCTTCGGAGCCCCCGTCGCCATCACGGCGTCGATGCTGGCCGGCCTGGGTCTGGCGCCCATCATGGCGGCGACGCTCGCCCTCATCGCCAATACGACGCCCGTGGCATTCGGCTCGCTCGGGATTCCCATCACGACGCTCGGCGGCCTGCTGGCGCCGTTGCTCGAGCACGACACGCTGGCGACGACGCGGGCGTTGTCGTCGATGGCGGGCCGCCAGCTGGCGATCTTTTCCATCTTCATCCCCGCGTACCTCGTCGTGCTCTTCGCGGGCTGGAAGCGGATGGTCGAGGTGTGGCCCGCGGTGCTGGCGGCAGGCGTGTCGTTCGCCCTGGCCCAGTTCGTCGTGTCGAATTACGTCGGTCCCGAACTGACCGCGTCGCTGTCCGCGCTCTTCTCGCTGGCCGCCGTCGTGCTGCTGCTCAGGGTGTGGCGCCCGCGCGAGGAGTTCGTCGAGCATGGGGCGCCGCCGCCGGCCAGGTCCGCGGCCGACGCGCCGGGACGTGTCGCGCGCGCGTACGGCACGTACGGGATTCTGATCGCCGTCGTGCTGATAGGCCAGAGCGGCAACTTCGCCGGACTGTCGGACCTCAGACCGCCGCTCAACGTCACGGCGCTCCTTCGCTGCGGACAGGTCGGCTATCGGCTCTGTCCGGATCCGTGGGTTGGTCCGAGCGCCGCCCAGGACCCGCAGGGCTTCCGGTTTCCCGTCTGGGAGTTCAACTGGCCGGGCGCGTACCGCCTCGAGAACGGCCGCCCGTCTGCGCTCGTGCGGCGCGAGCCGCCGGTCGTCGAGAAGTCCAGCCCGTACGCGTTGACCTATCGTCTCGATTTCCTCGCGACGGCCGGCACCCTTGTCCTGATTGCGGCGTTCGTGGCCTTCGTGCCGATGTGGCTTGCCGGCAGCAAGGTCAACGTCCTGGGCCGGGTCTTCTCGAGGACGCTCCGACAGCTTCGGCTCCCGATCGTCACCATCGCGTTCATCCTCTCGATTGCGACGGTCATGAACTACTCCGGGATGACGTCCTCGCTGGCGCTCGCCCTCGCCAGGACGGGCGTCCTCTTCCCATTCTTCGCGGCCTGGCTGGGCATGCTCGGCGTGTTCCTTACCGGCAGTGACACTTCGTCGAACACGCTGTTCGGGCCGCTCCAGGCGACGACCGCGAGGATCTCGGGGCTGGATCCGGTGCTGATGGCCGCGACCAACGCGTCGGCGGGCGTGATGGGCAAGATGATCAGCCCGCAGAATCTGTCGGTGGGTGCGGCTGGCGTGGGCGCAGTCGGCCGCGAGGGCGAGATTCTCGCGCGTGTGGTGTTCCACAGCCTGCTGCTGACCGCGCTAATGGGCGTGCTCGCGATGCTCCAGGCGTACGTCGTTCCGGGCATGGTCCCGAAGCTGTGATCGGTCAGCGATCAGCTTTCGAGCGATCAGCGGTCAGCGAACACACCCCTCAGCTTTCAGCTGACAGCATTCAGCTGTCAGCATTCGGGGTACGCCTTCGGTTCCCACGGCAACTGTGCCGGAAGTGCTGATGGCCGATGGCTGATGGCTCCCGACTGAAAGCTGACCCGCTGATTGCCGAAAAGTTGATCGCTGACCGCTGATCGCTGAACACTGTGTGCCGATGGTTGCCGTGCTGAATGCTTGGGACGAGCGGATTGCGCGGGCGCGCGAGCTTGCGCTGCGCTATACCTCGTCGCGAGAGGTGCTGACGTTCTACGCTGGCCTCGCCGAGCGCCAGCGGGCCCTCTTTCTCCAGGCGTCCCGCGCCGATCCCGCCGCCCTCAGTTTTGCCGACAGCATCGACATCGCGGCCGCCTCGGAAGCCGCGCACGATTTTCTTGCGTGGCTCGAGGGCGCGGGACCGGCGCCGCTCGCGCGCTCGGTCGCGGCCATCCGGACCGAGACGCGGGACTGGCGGCAGCTGATTCGCGACGTCGTGACTCGCGAGGCCACTGAGCCCGCTGATCCTCCCGGCGGGGACGCCATGGATGAAGTCAGGGCGTTCATCGTCGATGCGGTACTGCAGCCATACGCCGAAGCGGCCGTGTCCCTGCGGCACGAGAACGGCTCGGCCGACGGGAAGTCACTGCATCAGGCGCGGTGCCCGGTGTGCGCGTGCCGCCCCTCGGTCGGCACATTGCGAGAAGCGGGGCACGGTGCCAGGAGAGCGCTCGTCTGTGCGCGCTGTCTCACCGAGTGGGAGTTCCTGCGTGTGATGTGTCCGGGCTGCCGCGAAGAACGGTTCGATGCGCTGCCCGTCTACACGGCCGATGAGTTTCCGCACGTGCGAATCGAGGCCTGCGACACCTGCCGGCGATACCTCAAGACGATCGACCTGACCAAGGACGGCCTTGCGGTGCCGATTGTCGACGACATCGCGAGCATGCCGCTCGATCTGTGGGCGGCCGAGAAGGGCTATCGCCGGTACGGTGTTAGCTTGTTGCGCATTGGCTGCTCCTGACGAAACGTGGCACGAGCGGGGACAGGTTCGAGGGGTTCGAGAGGGTCGAGGGGTTCGACGGGTCCGGTTCGACCGGATCGATGGGTTCGACAGCACACTTGCCAAAGTGGGTCTCAACACGGAGGGTTGACGCCGTCCCTCCAAGTCACCGCGCCGATTCTCGACTCTACCGACAGCCCACGGCCGGCTCCCGTTTATCGGTCTGCTGTGGTGGACGCTTGGCGCGCTTTGAGTCGCATGAGCACCGGATGATCCGCGTCGGCGACCGCGAGGAGCTTCAAGAGCTCGGCGTCGATCTCGTCGGCTTCCCTAACCCGTCCCATCGAACGATACAGGTCCGCCAGCGGCTCACGAACCCGAATCCACCTGACCACACCCGTCGCGGTAAGTGCGAACTCGGGCCACCGATTTCTGGTCAGGCGTTCCAGGACCGCTGTCGCTCGCGAGACCTCACCGCGAGCTTTCCAGGCATCGGCAATACTTAAGGCGAGCCCCGACGCACTGAACCAGTCTACGGATTCGAAGCGACGTTCCGCCTCCTCAATGCGTCCCTCACCCAGCGCTAGGTAGCCTTCCATCGCTCCGAGCATCGAAGGCGGCATTCCGCGTGCGTCTTGTTTGTTCCTGGCCACGTACGCGCGGAGCTCGTCCACCATCCCAAGTTGAACAAGGTACGACGAATGGTTGACGCGATCGGGTGGGGTGTCAAATTGTGTTAGATACTTCCCGATGAAATCGCGCAGTGCGTCACGCGCTTTCGGACCGCCGATGGCCTGCCCAAAGTTCAGGACTGTCCGTTCGCGGGGACCCCACGACAGGTTCTGCGCTGCATCGAGTGCGTCGCCAAACCGCCCCACGTCCGCATACAGCCAAGCGAGCAACTCCCAGACGAACGTTGTCCCGTCCGGGCCTGTTATCTTGGCGTACGTTGGGCTTTCCGGACTGTGAGCCAGCTGGTCGGCTATTCGTCTCGCGCCAACCACGTCGCGGTCGAGCAAGGTGGCACGAGCAGCCAAGAAGGTGACAACGGCCCGGAGGGAGGGTGAGTCGGCTGAAGAACTTGCGGCCTGAGCGCGGCGCAGGTGCCTTCGGCCGCGCACGACGTCCCCGCTCTTGAACAAGCTTTGAGCGGCGGTAAAGTTCGCCCATGTGCCCCCTCTGGCGTCGGCGAGTCGCGCGTAGATGTCTGCCGTGCCGGGATGATCCGGTCCGAAGACCACAATGAGCTCACGCAGGAGGTTCCCCGCGCCCCAATAGTGGTCTGGCTTGATCTTGAGGAGCGCTTCAAACGCGGCGATCGCTGCTCGGCGTTCTACGTCCTCCTGCGCCGTCGGCCTCGCCCGCAAAAAAAAGGCTTCAATGAGAGACTGTTCTGGCGCGGCCCTCCGCAATGTGTCTGCCAGGAGAGAGTGATAACTCCCGAGAATGAAATAGCGCTCGACATCGCTGGCTCGCGCCGCCAGATCGACCGCCCGCCTCGCATAGGGAATGAAGTCGTCGGCTGGCCGACCTTGATTGTGAATGGTGTGGGCCAGCAGGACGTAAGCTGACGCGAACTCCGGATCCTCGTCAATGGCCTGCTTCAACAGCTGCTCGGCGGGTTCGTTCCTCCAAGCGTCGCCATGCATGAACGCCGAAGCCTGTGAATAGAGTTGGAGCGCATGCAAGGACGGGGTGGTCACCTTCTCGAGGGCAGCTTGACTTTTCTGAATAGTCGAAAGCATCTCACCCAGAACTTCGCGAACGCGGAAGGCCTGGCGCCGGACCGCCTCAAGTAAATCACCCTGCCGAGCGGCGTCCTCGGTAAGGGTCGTTACAACCACGCCATTCACCGGATTCAAGATCTGGGACGTGAGCACATAGGTTGGGCAAACCTTCTCGACCCGCCCGGTCACGAGACGGGATCGTTGCGGACACTGTGCTTGAGATTCGACAGAAAAATCCAAGATATCGATACGAGCGGGCTCCCGGCGCCGTCCCAAGGCTGTTTCTCCGCGGACCTGACGACGCTCGCCGGTTCAACTGGTGGCGTGACTCGCTTGAGCCCCGGCTTGACCCACCAATACGGGATGCGTATCACCTGGACCGGCCTCGGCACAGACGGCGTTGCACACGATTACATTTTGGCCTTCAACGGTAACTTCATCCAAGGGTCCGGCATCACCGCTTCAGCAGGGCCAGCGGACAGCAACGGCGACGTCAACAGCTGGACCGTCACTCCGAATTTTGTCAATGGTCATTACCCGGCACGGGTCAGGATCCGAATCCCAATTAACCCGGCCAGGGCATCTAACAATGACATCGCTGATTACGACATGCCGTTCTCGTTCGTTGCGACGAGGCAGATTCCGAACCTCCGGCGATAGCGCGCTGATTCGGCCACGAATTGACATGATTCCGAAGTTCGGGCATCGGTCGGCGATTCTTCTCGCCACCGTGGCCTTGGCCCACACGGGATGTGGTGGCAGCCCCACATCGCCATCGAACGTGCCTTCAGTAATTCAGGGGACAGTCGTCCTGGGAAGTTTTCACCTTGCGGTCATTGATTTCAACGTGGACAGCGCCGGTACCCTCTCTACTCGGGTCGATTGGAACAGTGCGAACGCCGATATCGACAGCCTTCTACTCCTCGGTGGCTGTACCATCGATGAAATCATCACTGAAGGGCTTTGGTGCGGACCACCGATCGCCGAGGAATACGTCCTCGGTAAACCATCCGTTCTCTCCGCTTCCGTGCAAAGGGGTCCACATACGCTCGTCATCATCAATTTTGGAGCCGAGACTGAGACTTGCTCGTATCGCCTTGAAGGATTTGTGTCGGGGGCAACGAGTCCCGTTACGTCAGAACTGTACTGAGTAATAGCAGTACGCCGGCCAATGGCCAGGCGATCCGCCGGAAGACGTGACGCCGACCTCGGAGGCCCACCCTGCAGAATGACCGTCCGACGGTGGTCTGATCCGCGCTGTCGATGAGGGATACGCTGATTCCCAGCGGCATCCTACGCGGTCCACGCGTTCGCACCGGACATCCCGCCGATCCGACGCGTCAGCTGAAGCGCAACCGGACTGTTGACGATTATGACCTGATCTAGTCACAATGAGGTCGTGACAAGGGCCAAAGTGTCAGAGCTCAAGGCCCAGCTGAGCGCCTACCTGGCCGAGGTGCGCGGAGGCGGAGAAGTCCTCGTGTACGACCGGAGGACGCCGATCGCGAAGCTGGTGCCAGTCAAAGAGGAGGCTGACGACCTTCAGCTCATCCCCGAGTCCAGTCCACCGAGCACGCTCAAGCGCATCAAGGGCGTCCGGCCCAGCCGGCCCATCAACGTCGACAGGCTGCTTCGCGAGCTCCGACAGGACCGGTGATCGTCTATCTCGATTCAAGCGTCGTGCTCCGTCCCCTGTTGGCCCAGCGAGGACGGCTGCAGAGCTGGGGGACGTGGTCCGCCGCGTACTCCAGCGAGATTCTCGGGATCGAATGCCGCCGGGCCATCGATCGGCTTCGACTGGAGGGTCTCTATGACGATGAGCGTGTCGCCCGGGCCGGTGAGGCGCTGACGAAGATCGAGCGAACGGTCCGCCGCATCCGGTTGAGTCCTTCGGTGCTCAAGGAGGCAGCGAAGACGATGCCCACTATTGTCAAGACACTCGACGCCATCCACCTAGCGAGCGCCCTCGTACTTCGGGAGCGGCGGAGCATCGACCTCCAGTTCGCCACGCACGACACACAGCAGGCCATCGCCGCCAGGGCGCTGGGATTCACGATAATCGAGTCCTGAGGGAAGCCACGTCCGGCTGTATGACGGCGCCCGCTCGCTGACGGACGCAGTGCCCGTTGACGGCCTTGAGGGAAGCCGTCGCTGCGTACGAAGACGATGCGGCTGTACGTGCCCGCCGCCCCTTTCTTTTGAGCCGATGTGTCGTGCCCGGGATGGTGCCGACGCTGTGATCGGTCAGCTGTCAGCGGTCAGCAGTCGGCTTTCAGCTGACAGCACTCAGCTGTCAGTGTTCAGGGTACGCCTTCGGTCCCACGACAACTGTGCCAGAAGTGCTGGTGGCCGACGGTTGATGGCTCCCGACTGAGTGCTGACCGCTGATTGCCGAGCGCTGATCCCTGAAAGCTGACCGCTGAACACTGTGCGAGGTGCCCTGATGAGTGCTTGGGACGCGCGGATCGCGCGGTTGACTCGCACCAGGGTACACGACAACTATGACGTTGCCCCCGACGGCCGCTTCCTGATCGTCGAGAACGTCGATGCCGGCGAACGGAACTCATCGCTGCGCGTCATCGTCAACTGGCAGGCACTGATACCGTCCGCGCGATAATGGGTGCGCGGGCTCATCGGGTTCGAAGGGTTCGAAGGGTGCGAATGGTCCGGTTCGACGGGTGCGAAGGGTGTCGACACGTTCGACGGGTGCGCTACTCGACGCGACCGACGATCGAATAAGGTCTGAACTCGAACCCGTCGAACCAGTACGATTCACGAATCCTTCCCTTCCGCCAGCCTCCGAAACGGATTCTCCACTCGCAGATCACCAAAGACCCGTCCATCCTGGAGGTCCTCGCTGAGCAAGCGACGGCACCCGTGCGCCCGCGCGGCCTCGACGATCAGCGCGTCCCAGAATGGCAGTCGGTCGGCACGCGACAGCGCCACGGCATGCTTCACCATCGGGACGTCAATGACAACGACATCGAGGGCCGCGAGGTCGTGAACGGCGGCCTCGGCCTCTGCAACCGGCAGGGGCCTGGCGAGCTTGCGGGTGACGCTGACGAAAAATTCCTGCAGGACCTGTGTGCTGAGTACTGCAGCGGCGCCTATCTCGCTGACGATCTCGCGCGCGCGTTGCCGCTTGACAGGCGTATCGGCATCGAAGAGATAGACGAGCACGTTCGTGTCGAGGAAGATCCTAGGCGCGACGCTCATGAAGCTCGTCGCGGGTCCAGCGCCGCCGTCCGCTGGCGCTCTTGGCTTTCTTCGACCGGTTGAGGAGCGAGTCGACGGCGCGCTGCCGGTCGGTCGCCCCGGCCCAGGCGGCCATGTAGTCGCGCAGGACGGCGTTGACAGAGGTCCCCAGCTCGGCGGCCCGTACGCGCGCCTTCTTCAGCAGGTCATCGTCGAGCGTGATGGTGAGGTTGGCCATGTGGCGCCGTTACACGGGATCACTGTTACACGGGATCACTGTTACACGGGACCAGTGTAGCACGGGAACAGGAACAGTCTTCCTCCGCCGATCCAGCAGGCGACAGGCCGCCCAGTGGGTCATGAGCCGCCGTGTGTTCCGAAACGGGACAGGAGCCCGGACGCGGCGCGGGCTCTGGAGAACTTCCTTCAACCGCGACTCACCCCGACCGTTCAGGACTAGAATCGCCGTTCGAGTGCAACACGGGGCGCGCGCCGTTCCGACTTGTCGGTACAAGTGCAGTCGAGATGGAGCTGTGCTGACGAATCACAGCGGTCTGAATAGTGACCGTCACATGGGAGACAAGGCCATGCGTGTTCGACTTACCGCCGTATTTGTCAGCTGTGCTTCGCTCTTCGGAATCGTCCAGCTCACGACCGGCCGCCCCTGGGCCGCCGCGCCGCCGCCCGCGCTCGACGTCCTCTCACCCGGCGCCTTTCACGACATCTCTCACATCGTCGACGTCAACATCGTGTTCGTGGGTTACGAGGCAGGCGCGGGTCCGCGCGATGTGAACTGGCCGGCGATCTTTGGCGCGCTGCCCGGCATGTCCCGCCCCTTGCATCGCTTCCCGGATTTCTACGGGATCCGACAGCCGCTCGGGTTGACCTACCTGTACCGATACCAGCCGTTCTTTGCGGACGCGGCGTTCGAGAACCAGTTCTTCGCGTACCTGACCAGCATCGCCGTCAGCAGGCCCCGCACGCTCTTTCAGGACGGCTACAACACGCAGCCACCTCGAGCGCTGACGGTCGGCGCCAACCACTGGATCGACGCCCCATCGGTCGAGCGGTGGCTCGTCGCGAATCCTCCCGCGGGCGTCGATACCTCGCGCTACACCATCTTTCTGGTCAACTGGTACGGGCGCGCCGACTTCAAGTTCCACGTCTACACGAAGACTGATGAACCCGATCCCGACACGAACTACAACTTCGGCGTGATCCGGGCGTCGCGAAAGATCATCGCGTGGGGCGGAACGTCTGCGGACGATCCGGAAAGCGGCCTCGGATCAACGCGTCGCATCTGGTTTCACGATCTCTCGGCAGGTCCGGAGTCCTGGACGGCGAATTGGAACATCACGAGCGCGGACGTCGACGGCGACGGCGGGCTCGATTACCGGATGCCGCCGATCTGGGAGTACGGGAATCCGGCGGCGGGCCTGTATCGCCCGTTCAACAATCTCTCGGGCGATCTGGCGAAGATCATCCGCTACGTCGCGATCGATCTGCTGTTCACCACCTCGCCGCTCTACAAGCCGGCCATCTCGCCGCCGCGGCTTCCCTCGAAGGTGCAGGTGGACCTGAACGTGTATCAGGGCGACCCTGCCGTGGACGGCCGGCAGTATCTTCGACCTGCGTACCTGCGCGACAAGCTGGCGCCGCTGCAGCCGCTGAACGCGATCTCGACGGAGGTGAACAGCGTGCCGTTCGTGGGGAAAGCGGCACGGGTCTACCACTGCTTCCTCGTCGACCAATCATGCTTTGGGTCGCGGCTCTTCGGCATCGCGTTCGGCGATCTGTTCCTGTATCACAGCGATCGTCTGAACCAGTTCATCGAAGGAGACGGCGACTACGAGGTGCCCGTGTTCCTGTACAACACGACCGACGCCCTGTTCCCGGGATTTCTAGGGTTTGCCGACGACAACTGGGCCGACGGCACGCAGAGTTTCATCTTCGGCTTCGACACCCCGTTCCTTCGGAGCATCGGCTACGGCTTGACGACGACGTCCATCCATGAAGTGGGGCATCACCTGGGGATGTCGCATCCGCATGACGGCTTCGACTACGAGAACGACATCGATTTCGGCCCGAGCGGCCCCTTCTTTTACGCCTGGGCCGGGGACGAGTCGAACACCATCATGAGCTACATCGATCTGAACGCCGACTTCAGCCAGTTCGATCGGGATAACATGAACCGGTACCTGACCGCCGCGTACATCAACCAGGCGAATGCGGTGCTTGCGATGATCTACGCGAGCCCACGTGCAGCGCAGGCCACGGCTCTGCTGCTTGCCGCTGACGCGGCCGCCGGCGCCGCTCTGACCGCGATGGAGGGCATGAACTATCCCGGGGCCGCGGCGGCGGCCAAGCTCGCGTACACGCGCGTGCTCGAGGCAGCGGCGTCGATCAACGTGCAGGTCGAGCCGCAGAACTACACCGCCGACTACCGGGCGAAGGGAGCCAGCC
>CAZCEL010000002.1:20282-20920 GCA_964497175.1 uncultured Bifidobacteriaceae bacterium | reverse complement strand
CCGAAGTTCGTCGATACGGTCGGCTATCAGCGATCGGCACCCTGACGGTCGCCGCCGCCGATGCTCCGGGGAGCCCACGTGCTGCGGCACGCGGTGCGCGTGGCAGGAACGAAGTCGCGTTCAAGGCGCTGGGCCCGGCCAGGACGGAAATAACGGTGACCGAATATGCGAGGACGGGCGGCCGGATGATGGAGATGTCCAAGCTGGGCCTGGAGCAGTGTCTCGACAAGATGGCGGCGCTCTTTGCCGGACCATCGATGCCCTGACGACCGAGTTGTTTTTCGACTTTGGCGTTCCACTGAGTAGAATGCTTCGCTATACGTGTATTTCGATGCCCGATGATCAGTGCGGATTGTCCCGCGGGAGACTGACCCATGTCCCAACTGTCTAAGTGGGCGGCGAGAGCCGTCATCGGAAGCGTGGCGGTGTGTGCGCTGGGTGCGCTGCTGGTGGAGCGGCCGGTTTGGGACACGGAATCTGGATGGACGTTCGCCTTGACGTTGATCGTCATGCTGTGGGTGACGTGGGCTAGTGCGTCGTTGTCGGACTTGTTGAAGCGAGCGCAGCGGGACATGGAACGGCTCAACCAGGCCCTTCAAGAAAACCAGTCGCTGCTTGAACTACGCATCGAACAGCGC
>CAZCEL010000002.1:15950-20272 GCA_964497175.1 uncultured Bifidobacteriaceae bacterium | reverse complement strand
AAGTCGGTGCCGTTCAAGAGCACGATGGCGAATCCGTACCGTCTGGTCGAGAACTGGCCGAAGCTGGGGAGCATCCCTCCGGGACCGGCCATCGGAATCATTCCCGACGAGAAGGGAGGCGTCTGGCTGCTCCACCGGTCCGATCCACCTCTGCTTCACATCGATGGGGCAGGCAACGTGGTCAAGACGATGGCCGAGGGCGTGTTCGGCACCGTTCACGCATTTTGTCGCGACCGGGATGGCAACTTCTGGGCAGGGGACAGCGGCCCGTTCAACGCTGCCAATCCAGAGGCTGTGAAGAAAGCCTACGTGGTCCACAAGTTCAGCCCTGAGGGCAAGCGGCTGTTGACCATTGGCAAGGCGGGCGTCCAGAAATCCGGCGAAGACACCTTCATCGGTCCCGCAGCGTGCATAAGCGCGCCCAACGGCGACATCATCATTGCCGACGGCCATCATCCCCGTCCGTTGAGCGTCGAGGGCGATCGCCTCGTGCGGTATTCCAAAGACGGCAGGTTCATCCGCGCATATGGCAAGCAGGGCACCGCGCCAGGCGAATTCATGGGACCACACTCGCTGGCGTACGATTCGCAGGGCAGGCTCTTCGTGGCCGACCGGTCGAACAATCGAATCCAGATCTTCGACAAAGACATGAATTTCGTCGACGAGTGGCGCCAGTTCGGTCGGCCGAGCGGGGTGGCCATCCTCAGAGACGACACGCTCGTCGTGGCCGACTCCGAGTCGAGCTACGCAAACTTCCGCCCGTCGGAACTCGGTGTGCCTGGCCCCGAAGTACGCAACGTGCCCCGTAATGCAGGATGGCAACCCGGAATCAGAATCGGTAGCGCAAAGGATGGCTCACTCAGGTACTTCATTCCGGCGACCAGGCCCGAGGGCATGGGTGCAGACGACCAGGGCGCTATTTTCGGCGGGTTGACTGGCCAGTGCAGTTCGGCCGGGGCCGACAAGCCTACGCCCGGCGGCCCGAACTGCCTGCAGAAGTGGGTCAAGAAGTAGGGTCCGCAGCTCGCTCCAGACGGTTCGCGAGAATCGTCGCTGCAAGCCATAGGAGCCTCCGACGATGACAAGATGACGAATAGGCCCGGTTTCGTGGGAGTCCGGTGTTCGACACCGATTCATCGAGGTTGATCGACGAGTTGGCCCATCTGGTGTGTGATCAGCGCGCTGCGATCAGCGGCCGCTATCGTACGACGCGATCTTGCGGCCCCGCGCGCTTCTTCGCGGCGGCTTCGGCCAGCGCGCGGAGGTCCGCGCGCCACCACTGATCCGACGCGGTCCGCTGCGCCTGGTCCACGCCCGCCATCAGCATATCGGTCGGCTCGATCGTCCCGACATCGAGCACCATCGTCGAGAACTTGCTGCTCCTGGCCTCGAGCGTCCGGCGGCCAGGCGCCACCTGGCGGGCCTTCAGACGGCCGGTCCGATCGAAGACGAACACCATGACCGTGAACTGGTCGAGCTCGGCGTCGGTCACGTTGTGCGCTTCGTAGAGCAGCACCAGCGGCGCCGCGTCGGTGTTCAGGACCTTGACCTTGTCCAGGCGGACGGGAGAGTCCTGCGCCAGGACAACCTCGACCTGCATGTCGCCAGCCAGCGCGAGAGCGAGCAGAGACGCGGCCAGGAGCATCATGACCTCACACGGTCGCCTCAGAACCCGTCGGAAACCGACTCCGACGTCCGTGTCGTACGGCCGTCGCGCCGGAAGCGGCGACGGGCCAGTGTTGCCGTCATAGTGTTCGGAGCTCGAAGCTGAAGTTCACGTCGCCTCGCGGGGGCTACGACTTCCTGCATTGCGCCACCGGTCCTGCTGCGATTTGGTGATCTGATCCTTCCATTCGGATCCACAATCTGCGTGTTCTGCGAGCTGAGCTGCTGCGTACTCAATGGCCAGCTGAGGAAGCGACCGGGCGACCCAGGCTATTACGAGTCGAGTGGCCAGATCAACACTGCCACCGCTCCCGCTGTTCCGGCCGGACGATTCGCGACATAATTCCCGGCGGTCACGCGGAATTCCGCCGAACCATAGAGGAACCCCATGCAGTTTCGAGGCAACGTCCTTCACCAATACGACGACGTGTTCACACGGCCGGCGGTCGAAGCCCTTCAGGCGCTCGCTCCGTTCGACGAGGCCCGCAAAGCCGTCATGGCCGCGCGGATCGCCCGGCGCCGCGCGCGGGCTCACAACCGCCAGCACATTCAGTTTCTCGATGCCCGCGGGACGGTTCCGGGGACCTCGATCAAGGTCCAGGACGCGCGGGATGGGAGGTTTGTCGGCTCCGAGATCCCTCGCGACCTTCGACGCCAGTGGATCCAGGGGACCGGTCCTGGCGCCCGGCCTCACGCGTCGGTCGAGCAGGGGATTCGCAACGTCGCGTACGCGCTGCTGTCGGGCGCCGACGGCTGGATGTTCGACGGCGAGGACGCGCTCGGCCAGATCTCCACGATGTCGCTCGACAACCAGCGCAACCTGAAGCTGGCCATCGCCGGTGATCCGGTCTTTCTGAAGGTAGCCGAACAGGTCTCGCGGGAAATGAACCAGTGGGCCGCGGACTTCTTCGGTCGATCGATCATCGACGACTGGCGCAGGCAGCTTGGTTTCACGACCCGTATCTTCCGCGCCCGTGGCCTGCACCTCGACGATCGGCACGTCCGCCACGACAGCGGCGCCGGCTTGTCGGCTTCGATCGTCGATGCGGTGCTGTATCTGGTCAACAACCATCGCACCTTGGCGGAGCAGGGATGGTCGCTCGTCTTCTATCTCCCAAAAATCCAGACGGCTGAAGAGGCCGCCCTGTGGAACGACATGCTGGCGGCGCTCGAAGCGCATCTGGGCCTCTCGAACGGCACGATCAAGGTCTACGTGCTCGTCGAGCAGATCGAGGCGTCCTTTCAACTGCTGGAGATCCGAGCCGCGCTTGGCCCGCACTTCGTCGGGTTCAACACCGGGCGATGGGACTACATCAACAGCGTGGCGGACGCGCTTGCCTGGGACCCGGACTTCATCAACCCGAACATCGACGCCATCACGATGACGTACGGCTACATGCGCCACTACGAGGATCGGGTGCGCCGGGCCGTGAACACACCCGACGCGCGCGGTCAGTGTGCGCTGTGGCAGGGCGGCATGGAGCCCAACATCCCGGTCGGTTCGCCCAACGGCGTGGCCCGCGGCATGGAACGCGCGGTCGCCGGCGCCGACCGGGAACAACGCGCCGGAGCCAGCGGCAAGTGGGTTGCCCACTGGAAGATGGTTCACATCGTACGGCCGGTGTGGGAACGAGCAGGCGAAGACAACCAGCTGGGGCGGTCGTTTCCCCCGCTGACCTACCTGCCTGAGGATGCAGACAATCTCCGCGTGCTCGAGCCGGCGCCGCGGACCGTCAGGGGCGCCAGGGATCTGCTGAGCGTGGCCCTCCAGTACGGCAACGCGTTCGGCCAGGGGTTTCAGGCGGCCGCGCTCAAGCCCGCCGACTTCTTCGGCAACGACGACGTGCTGTACCTGATGGAGGATATGGCGACCGGCGAGATCCGATTGAGCATTCTCTGGGAGTGGCTGCACAAGGGCGCGCGGCTCACCGCGGATGATGCGGCGACCAGTGCCAGGACAGGTGACGTGTTCTCGAGGGCGCTCTTCGCGCGCCTCCTGTCCGAGGAGTACGAGAAGCTCCGCCGCGCCAGCGACCGCGACGTCCACGACGACTCGAAGGACACGACGGTGCCGATCGCCAGGGAGATCGTGGAGACGTACGTGCTCGACGAGGTGAAGCTGCCGTGGTACATCGACCTGCTCAATATCAACCTCAACAACTTCGACCTTGCTGAGGCGAAGCGGCGGATTGCGCTGCTCCGGGAGGCCTTCCGCGCCGACGGTACGCGCATCACCGAGAACCTCGATTTCGCGAAGGCCTAAATGGCTCAACCTGGGGTACCATCGGCGTCATGCTGACGCCCGGTCGCGCGCTGGCGGGGGCGGTGGTCGTGCTGTTTCTGGCGCCCCTGGCGGCCGAGGCGCCGACACTGGATCCAGGCGTCGGCAGCAGGATTCGCCGGGAGGCGGAGACCGGCTCCCAGATCATGCGGACCCTGCACTTCCTCACCGACGTCTACGGCCCGCGCGTCACCGGATCGCCCAGCGCGAAAGCCGCGGCGGACTGGGCCGTCAAGACAATGGCCGGCTGGGGGTTGGACAACGCGCATCTGGAGCCGTGGGAGTTCGGCTACCCGGGGTGGGTCAACGACTATCTCTCGGCCCACATCGTGTCGCCAGTGCGGGATCAGCTCGTCACCGAGGCGCTGGCCTGGAC
>CAZCEL010000002.1:1852-15940 GCA_964497175.1 uncultured Bifidobacteriaceae bacterium | reverse complement strand
CGCCCGGTACCGAGGGGACGCTGAGGACCAACGCCGTCCAGTTGGCCATTCCCGACCGCCCGTCGCCCGCCGAGCTGGACGCACATCTGGAGCCGCTGCGAACGCACGTCCGCGGCAGGATCGTGCTGGTGGGCAGGCCGGCACGCGTGGCCGTCACCCTGACGCCGCCTGCCACACGCCGCGATGAGGGGCAGCTGCGCGTGCGGTACGACGCGGCCGGCGGCGATGGCGGTCGCGGGCGCGGCCGCGGGACTCCCCCCTCGCGGCCGCCGATGACCGGGGCACAGATCAGTCGCCGCATCGACGAGTTTCTCGTCGAGAACGGCGCCAGCCTCCGCATCAACGACGCGGCGAGGGAGAACGGGCAGATTGCGGCGTTCCACAACTCCACGTACGACATCACGCGCGTCGTGCCGACTGTCGTGATGCGCAACGAGGACTACGGGCGCATCTGGCGGATCCTGGACGACGGCACGAGGGTCGAGCTCGAGTTCACCATCGTCAATACCGTGCATCCGGAGGGCCGCACCGCGTACAACGCCATCGCAGAGATCGAGGGTTCCGACAAGAAGGACGAGCTCGTCCTGATCGGGGGACATCTCGATTCCTGGCAGTCGGCCACCGGGGCGACCGACAACGCGGTCGGATGCGCCACGATGATGGAAGCCGCGCGGATCCTGAAGGCCCTCGGCGTCAAGCCGCGCCGTACCATTCGCGTCGCGCTCTGGACGGGCGAAGAGCAGGGCCTGCTCGGATCGCGCGCGTACATCGGTGAGCACTTCGGGTCGTTCGAAGAGCCCAAGAACGGGTACGCTCGACTGAGCGCCTACCTCAACATCGACAACGGCACGGGCCGGGCCCGCGGCGCCACGGTGTTCGGTCCGCCCGAGGCCGCAGCGGCCGTGAAACGACTGCTGGAGCCTTTCTCGGATCTGGGCCTGGTCGGGGCCGTGGCCACCAGCCGCCGCGGCGGCGGACTGACCGACAGCGCCGCGTTCAACGAAGCCGGGCTCCCGGGCATCAACTTCGACCAGGATCCGATCCAGTACGAGAGCGCGACACACCACACCAACCTCGACACCTACGAGCGGATCATCGAAGCCGATGTCCAGGCGTCCGCGATTGCGATTGCCGGCGTGGCCTATCAGCTCGCTATGCAGGACGAGCTGCTGCCGCGCTTCAAGAAGGATGCGATGCCGGCGCGCAGCGCGAGATGAGCGGCTCCCCCGAAGCGGCGGCGCGCGCCAGCGATGGTCCGATGGACGACCCCCAGGGCCAGGAAGGGCTGAGGAGCGACATATGAAGAACAACGACGGGCGAAAAGGCGCCGTTGGCAGGCGCGACTTCCTGCGCTCGGCGGTGACCGGTGCCGGTGCGACCGTGGCTGCGGCGGTCGGGTCCGGTGCGGCGGCGGGCGCCGCGCCCGACGAAGCGGCGTCGCCGATCCGCGTGCCGCCCGAGTTTGCGGCGACCGCGTCGGCCCGACGAGCGGATTTTCCGATGACGGGGGCCGAGGTCTTCGCGCGAGCCTGCAAGGACGAGGGCGTCGCCGCGCTGTTCACCTGTCCGGGCAACTATCCGGTGATCCATGCCATCGCGGCGGCGGGCATCCCCTCGTACGGCGGGCGCCACGAAGGGTCCATGGCGCACGCGGCCGACGCCTTCACCCGCATCACGGGCGAGGTGGCGGCCTGCTCGGGCACCGAGGGCCCCGGCTTCACCGACATGATCTGCGCCATCGCCGCGGCCAACGCGGCGCGGACGCCGCTCCTCGTGCTCGCCAGCAACATGTCGATGAGTCAGGAAGACACCGAGGCGGGCATCCAGCTCGGCTATCAGCAGCCGACGACCGAAGGGCTGAAGAAGTACGGCAAGCGGCTCATCAACCCGCGACGCGTGCACGAGTATGCGGCGTACGCCTTCCGTCAACTCCGCACGGGGGTGCCCAAGCCGGTGCATCTGGATTTCACGTCCGAGATTGTCGCCGCGAGATTCAAGGACGCCGCCGAGCTCGCGTACTTCTATGACAAGGCGCTCTACCGGACCGAGTCGCGGCCGCATCCTGCTCCGAAGGACGTCTCGAGGGCCATCGACCTCATCAAAGCGGCCCGCCGGCCGATTGTCGTGTCGAGCAACGGCGTCTTCTACGCGAGAGCGTGGGATGCGCTCAAGCGCTTCGCCGAGAAGGGGCAGATTCCCGTTGTCGAGTCCGGCGCCATGAAGGGGCAGTTCTCCGACGCCAGCCCCCTGTCGGCCAATGCCGCTCCATCCGCGCTCGCCAGCGCCGACCTCGTGATCCTCGTGGGGCAGCACTGCATGCCGGCGATCGGCGAGTTCGCGTTCGGACCAGACGCGAAGTACATCAGGATCGATCAGGCGGCCGAGGACATCGGCCGGAACCTTCCGATCGATCTGGGCATCGTCAGCTGCGAGCTCGCTGCCCTCGAGGCGCTGGCCGATGCCGTGCCGCGGCTGTCGCACGACGCGTGGATTGCCGAGATTGCCGCAGCCAGGAAACGGTTCGAGGATCAGAACCTCGAGTACTACAAGCTCGGCGCCGGCTACCAGGATGCCGTGCACCCCGCGGTCATTGCGAAGGAGCTCGGCGACTTTCTGTACCGCGGCAACCACCCCCGCGAGGAGACGACGATTGCATCGGGCGGCTACGGGATTGCGCGGTACGTGCGACGCGAGCTGCGGAGCTTCCGGCCGGGTCAGATCATGAACGGCGCCTACCAGTACGGCGCCATCGGGCCCGACATCGGCTACGCCGTCGGCGTGGCCGCGGCCGTCCAGCTCGGTGCGGGGCCGCAGGCGGCGCACAAGGGCCATCCGGTGATCTGCACGACCGGCGACGCGGGCGCCGGCTACACGATCATGGAGATCGACACGCTGGCCAAGTACCGTCTGCCCGCCGTCATCATCGTGTACAACAACAACGCATGGGGCACGTGGGTGCAGGCGGCACGGGAGCCGCGGGCCCTGCCGATCCATCTGTTCCAAGAGAACCTGCGGTACGACAAGATCGCCGAGGCGCTCGGGGGACACGGCGAGTACGTGACCCGGCCGGCTGATTTTCGTCCTGCCCTCGAGCGCGCGTACGACGTGGCGGTCAGAGAGCGCAAGCCGTCGCTGATCAACTGCCAGGGCCGGAAGGAATTCTGGGATCGCGAGAAGTTCCCGCCCGGATCGCTCGGCAAGGTCGAGCCCGGCGTGATGTCCTACTACCACTGAAGCGAGCCGGCAGGTGCGTGTGGCGGCGACCGGAAGGCAGGGCGCACCGGCAGAGCGGGCGTCTGGCGGCCGCAGGCGCCCGGTTACAGCAGATCGCCAGACTGCTGGGAGACGGCGGCCGGCCCTCGAGCGCGCCATCGACACGGTCACCAGGACGCTTCACGCCTACGCGAGCCGCGCCGTGTTCCGTGGCTTCAGTGTCCGGGCTCATCGCGACGGACGTCGGACGTACACGTTCGTCTGGCTTACCCCTCGTCCGATGACGGTGAGGTTCGACCCTCGCTCCGACAGCCTCGATGTGCCGGCGCTGTTCCCGCAGGTCGAGGCAGGAGGGACGAGGGCGAGCGAGCTCACGCGCATAGTCGATGAGAGGTCGAGCCGCCGCCTCCCGGCGCACAAGCGGCTCGATCCGCGCCGAGGCGCGCTGACCTGTTCGGTGAGGAACCGGGCGGTGTCGCTGCGGCTCGCCGTGCGCGGCGGCAGCCACGCGTACGGCGTCCGGTACCTGATGAATCTGGTCAACGATCTGTTCGTGCGGCTTCAGGAGACCGATCCCGACTACCTCGCCGCGGAGTTCGGCGTGTCCGGGGAGTAGGGGGACAAGGCAGGAAGGCAGAAGGGCAGAAAGGCAGAAAGGCGGGGAAGAGGTCATGTGGGGTGCTGGAGGCTGCTCGCGTTGGGTCTGCCTCGTCGTGGCATTGCTCGGGTGCTCCTTCGCGCCGGTCGGGGCCGTGCTTTCGGCACGTACGCCGGCGCGCACGTCTCAGGGGACGATCACGTCGACAACGCCTCGCCGTGGCGGAAACCCGGCTGCGGCGAAAATCGCCAATCCCGTGCCGGCGTCGGCCGCCTCGATTGCCGCGGGCCGCGCCGGCTATCAGCGCCTGTGCGCCCGCTGCCACGGCGTATCGGGCAAGGGCGACGGCGGCGGGGCGGGCGCCGGCGGGCAGCCGGCGGACCTGACCGACGAGGCGTGGGACTTCGGGGCGAGCGATGGCGAGATCTTCAGCGCCATCCGAGAGGGGACCTCGGCCGACATGGAGAGCTTCGGCGAGCGCCTCAGCGAGCCTGAGATGTGGAATCTGGTGAACTTCATCCGGAGCATTGGACCGCGGTGAGCCGTCCCGACACCATCAGCGCGGGCCTTCGGGCAGAATGGACATGGCGGCCTGCGTGGGGATCGGCTACCCTTTCGTGAATCGTCGATCCCAATCCAGGGAGGTTTCCGCCATGACCGCACCCGACTCGGTCGATCCGTCGTCCCGGGAGGCCTCGGCATCACGACGATCGGCCTCATCGTGACGGGCCTTGCGCCGACACGGCTCGCAGACCGCTGACCGAGGACGGCAAGTCCGGAACGGTCAGCTCGGCCAACGACGGACGACTCGAGCGCGCCCCGGGGCAAGAACGGCAAGGACGCGATTCAAGTCGACTACGAAGTCACCACGACAGGTTTGTCGACGCGCTACATGCACGGGCCGGGAGGATCGCGATCATCGATCGGCAATCTCGTTGCCGATCGTACCGCGCCGCTGGCGCCGTTCTGAATCGTCCGGCGGGATCGGCTTCATCGTCAACCAGTGGCCGCTTTCCAGACCTCGATCTGGAGACCGGGAATGCGACGGAAGTCGCGCGCATTGACCGTGACCATGATGTGCCCCGCTGCGACGGCCTGCGATCCAAGCCAGAGATCATGGGCGCCAATCGACGTCCCGGCGCTCACAAGATCCGCCCACAGACGGGCGTGCGTTCGAGCCGATGCCAAATCGACGTCCAGAAGCGGCAGACGTGCGAGGACGGCTTCCACCCAGGCTTCGCGGCGCGCGGCTCGCGGCGCTTCTGGCCCGATGGACTCCGTGCAGGAGCTCGCTGGCCGTGATGACGGAACAGAGGACGCCGGTGGCTTCGCGTCCGTGCACGAACTCGTCAAGATTGAGCTCGGCTCGCTCGAACTCAATCAACACCGACGCGTCGATCAGGAATCCCATGCCGACCTCGGTTCGCGGAGCCTGGCGCGGCCCGTGCGAAGCGTTCGGGCCATCGCGATGGCCTCGCGGCGTCCCAGGCGCGGCATGTCCGTCAACGCCGCCTGGAGCAAACCGGCCGGCAGCCCTTGCGGGGCCGGCACGAGTGCGGCGAGGATCCTGCCGGCACGGACGAGTTCCACGCGCTCCCCCCGCACCGCAACCCGGGTCACGACCGCGCTGAAATTCCTGGCTACCTCGGTGACGGAGCGTTTTGCCATGGAATCAGATTATCAGGGATCGTCTCATCACTCGCCGGGGATTCGGGTCGACGTGTGTGCCTCGCTCAACGGAAGTCCCTGACCGTCGTGGAGTCCTGTTTCAGCGGGCGCTCGAGCAGTCAGGCTGAGGCCGGATCCCACTTTCAGTCGCTCCGCCAGCGTGGGCCCGTCGACCAGCTCCATCACCAGCGCGGTCGTGTCATCGCCTCGCTCCAGGCCATGGATCTGCGCGATGTTTGGATGGTTCAGGGAGGCGAGGACCTCGGCCTCGCGCTGAAAGCGGGCCAGGCGGTCTGGATCGGACGCGAGCCCGTGGGGCAGCACCTTGATGGCTACGGCCCGTTTGAAGGTTGGTATCGGTGGCCCGGTACACCTCGCCCATCCCTCCGGCGCCGAGAAGCTCGTGCACTTGGTAGGGGCCAAGACGGCGGCCTGGTCTCATGGCCATCGGTCCATCATTATTGATCCAGTGACTCACGCGCATTGACACTCCCGGTCGAATGCACTGATGATTCGCCAGGATGTCTGCGACCGCTCTGGAGCAACGAGCGCGGCGCCGCCTGGGGGAGTGGGACGCGGCCGGGCTGTCGCGGACGCTGCGGCCGCCGTCGGGCGTCGATCTCTCGTCCAACGACTACCTGAATCTCTCGAGGCATCCGTGGATCGTGGGGCGCATGCTCGAGGGCGTGGTCCGCGAAGGCTGCGGGAGCACCGGCTCGCGTCTGCTCCGAGGCGAGCGTGAATGCTTCGACTCGGTCGAGACGCAATTCGCGCGGTTCAAGGGCACCGAGAGGGCGCTGCTCTTCGGCGCCGGCTACCTGGCGAACATTGGTGTCGTGACGGCGCTGGCCGAGCGCGGGGACGTCATCTGTTCGGATGAGCGGAATCACGCCAGCCTGATCGACGCCGCACGATTGTCACGGGCCGAGACAATCGTCTTCCCGCACAACGACGTGGACGCCCTCGTCCGCGCGCTCGCCGGCACGGCCGCCGCGGGCGTACGGTTCGTCCTCGTGGAGTCGCTGTTCAGCATGGACGGCGACTTCGCGCCGCTTCGCGACTACCTGTCGGTTTGCGACTCCGCAGGCGCGATCCTCATCGTCGACGAGGCGCACGCAGTGGGAGTCTACGGCCATCGCGGCAGCGGGTTGATCGAGGAGGCAGGAATCGATGCCAGCCGGTGCCTGTCGATCAACAGCGGCGGCAAGGCGCTCGGCGTGGGAGGGGCGTTCGTGGCGGGCGCCGCGTGGGCGATCGAGTACTTGATTCAGCGCGCACGGCCGTTCGTCTTCTCCACGGCCCCGCCGCCCGCCATCGCCGACGCCCTCGATGCGAGCCTGTCACTCGTCCAGGAGGAGGCCGAGCGGCGCCTGCGCGTCCGTGCGCGCGCCGAGTACCTCCGCGAGCACCTCGCGGCCGCCGGCATCATGGCCCTGCCCGGCACCTCGCAGATCGTGCCTGTTGTGGTCGGAGAGAACACGCTGGCGACGAGCGTGGCCGCGTCTCTTCAGGCGGACGGGTTCGACGTTCGCGCCATCCGTCCGCCGAGCGTCCCCGAGGGGACGGCCCGGCTCCGCCTGTCGGTGAACGCCGGGCTGTCGACGTCGACACTGGACCGCGTGGTCGATCGGCTCTCGGCGGTGCTGAAGGAGGCCCGCGCCTGCTCCGGGGCCTGTTCGTAACCGGCACCGACACGGGGGTCGGCAAGACGGTGGCGTCGGCGGCGATACTCTGCCGATACCGTAGCACTCTCCGCCTCCGGTACTGGAAGCCCATTCAAACGGGCGTTGAGCAGGACGACGACACCCGGGAGGTGCAGCGCCTGGCCCGGTGCCAGCCCGACGAGGTGCTCGACTGCGGCGTGCGTCTTCCCCGTCCACTGTCGCCGCACCTGTCCGCGCGTCTCGCGGGCCGGTCCATCGACCTTGCGTCGGTCGTCCACGAGGCGGCGGCCGAAGCCGACGCCGACGCGAGAGGCTGGATCGTCGAGGGCGCCGGCGGCGTGCTCGTGCCGGTCAACGAGTCCGAGATGATGGTGGATCTGATCGATCGGCTTCGCCTGCCGGTCCTCGTCGTGGCCAGGAGCGGCCTGGGTACGATCAACCACACGCTGCTGACGCTGGAGGCGCTGCGCGCACACGCATCGACGTGCGCGGTCGCGGGCGTGCTGCTCGTCGGCGAGCCGGACAGCGAGAACCGGCGCGCCATCGAGGAGTTCGGCGGCGTGAGAGTCGTCGGCGAGATGCCTCCGCTTCGTCCGCTGACGCCGGACGGCCTGGCGGCGTGGGCCGAGAGAGATTTGGACCGCGAGGGTCAGCTCGTCGGGTGCTTGCGGGAAGGGCCTCAATGAAGCAGGACGATCTGGTCGCGCGGGATCGGGCCGTTGTGTGGCATCCGTATACGCAGATGCTCACGCGGCCCGATCCGATTCCGATCGTCAGGGGCGAGGGTGTCTATCTCTACACGGCCGACGGCCGCCGGCTCCTGGACGGCACATCCTCCTGGTGGGTCAACATCCACGGCCATTCGCATCCGAGGCTCAACGAGGCGCTCGCGGCCCAGGCCCGGGCGATCGAGCACGTCGTGTTCGCCAGCTGCACGCATCGGCCGGCGATCGAGCTGGCGGAGCGGCTGCTCGATGTGGCGCCCGGCGGGCTCACTCGCGTCTTCTACTCGGACAACGGATCGACGGCCGTGGAAGTGGCCGTGAAGCTCGCTCTGCAGTACTGGGCCAACAGCGGCCGGCCCGAGCGGCGCCGGTTCATCGCGCTGCACCACGCGTATCACGGGGACACGGTAGGCGCCATGTCGGCAAGCGAAGCTTCCGTGTTCACGCGGCCCTTCACGCCGCTGCTCTTCGAGGTCGAGCGTGCCCACGCGCCGTACTGCTACCGGTGCCCGCTCGGGCTCGAGCGCGCACGGTGCCAGATCGAGTGCCTCGGCGATGGTTCGAGCGAGCGTCTGCCGGGCACGCTGGCCTGGCTGCTCGCGGCGAGTGGTGAGTCGGTGGCCGCGGTGATCGTCGAGCCCATGCTGCAGGGCGCCGGGGGCATGATCATGTGGCCCACCGAGTTCCTGCGAGGCGTGCGGCACCTGTGCGATCGAGCGGGGACATTGATGATCGCCGACGAGGTCCTGACGGGGTTCGGACGGACGGGCCGCATGTTCGCGTGCGAACACGGTCCGGTCAGCCCCGACATGCTGTGTCTGTCGAAGGCGTTGACCGCGGGCTACATGCCGCTCGCGGCCACGCTCGTCACCGAACGCGTCTATGACGCCTTCCTGAGCGAGGATCGTTCCCGCACGTTCTTCCATGGCCACTCGTTCACCGCGAACCCGCTCGCATGCGCCGTGGCGTCGGCGAGCCTCGACCTCTTTCACGAGACCGACGCGCTGGCGCGGGTCAGTCGGCTCGAAGGCTGGCTGCGCCGTGAGCTGCACGGGCTTGCCGACCTGCCGCTCGTCGGCGAGATCCGCGTGCTCGGTGGTGTCGGCGCGATCGAGCTCGTGACCGACCGGCGCAACAGGACGGCCGGGGGCTATCTGGACGAAATCGGTCCCCGCCTCACTGCCGCCCTGCTCGATCGGGGCCTGTTGCTGCGGCCGCTCGGCAACGTCCTGTATTTGATGCCGCCGTACGTCATCACCGAAGAAGAGGTCGTGTGGGCGGTGAGGGGGATGGCTGACGCGCTCGAGGCTCTCTGTCCGTCCAACTGACCAGCGAGACGCTGGCTCTGGCGGAGGCGACGCAGGCTTTCATTGCGGAAGGGCTTGGGACAATAATGAGAATTGAGCGCAGAGACTTCACGGAATCAGGGGGGGACGAGGCCATGCATGCATGTGTACGATCGCGCGGACTCAGCGCGAGCGCTTTCGTGGCGGCGGTTGTTCTTGCTGCGAGCACGCTCGGCGGACAGACGAAGGTCGACGTCAGCGGCGCGTGGGATCTCGACGTGCAGACCGACGCCGGCGGCACGACGAACCCGTCGGTAACGCTGAAACAGGACGGAGAGAAGCTGACCGGCCACTACTCCTCGGCGACGCTCGGCGAGGCCGACGTGACCGGGTCGATCAAGGGCAGCGCCATTACGTTCAGCCTCACCGGCAACGCTCAAGGCCAGTCGGTCTCGGTGACCTACACCGGAACGGTCGAGAGCAACACGTCGATGAAAGGCAAGATCTCGCTCGCCGGGCTCGGTGAGGGCACCTTCACAGGAAAGAAGAAAAAGTAGGGTGAGCGACCGCGCGGCGCCCGGCGACCCGGTCGCGGTCGACCGCCTCATGCGCGAGATCGAAGACCAGGTTCGCCGCGACCGCCGCACGCGGCTGCTCGCCCGTGGCGGCGCGCCCGAGTATCGCGATCCCGCCATCTACGCCGCCGTGGAGGAGGTGCTGCGGCGCGCCCTCGACGAGCGCGACCACGACACGCTCCTGCTGCCCGCGATGCTGGGCGGTGAAGAGGAGTGGGGGCTCCGGACGCACCTCGAGTTGGCCAGCCACCGCACCCTGCTTGGACCGCTGATCCTGTTTGTCAAGCGCCGTGTCCTGCTGCCCGCCACCCGATGGCTGTACGAGTACAGCCTGGAGAACTTCCGACGCCAGCAGCGTGTCAACCGGCTGCTCGTCGCCTTCATCGAGGAACTAGCCATCGAGAACGCCAGGCTGCGAAAAGCGGTCGCGACGCTGCAGGGTCCGGGGAACGCCGAAAGCGTCCCGCCCGTTGCCGAGAGCAGCGGACAGCAGGCACCATGATCACCAGTTTCTCCCTTTCTGCCTTTCTGCCTTCCTGCCTTTCTTCATGAACCTTGCCTGTGTCATCCACCGCTTCGGCCCCGACATCGCGGGCGGATCGGAGACGCACTGCCGTCTCGTGGCCGAGCATCTGGCCGAACGGCACGACGTCACGATCCTCACGACGTGCGCCTGCGATCATGTGACGTGGCGGAACGAGTATCCCGCGGGAGCGTCGGCGATGGGCCGACTGAGAGTGATCCGGTTTCCGGTGCGCCGGATGCGCTCGCTGCATCGCTTTGCCGACATCAGCGAACGCGTGTTCGCCGGACGTGGATCCGAAGCGGACGAGGAACAGTGGTTTCGCGAAAACGGCCCGGACTCCCCGGAGTTGCTTCAATTTCTCGAGCAGCACAGCGCCTCGTTCGATCGCGTGCTGTTCTGGGCGTTTCGCTATGCCACCAGCTTCTTCGGCGTGCCGCTCGTCGAGCGGCGCGCCATCCTGGTGCCGACGGCGGAAGACGATCCCGTGATCCGCTTCGAGGTGCTGGGCCGCCTCTTCTCGCGTGCCGTGGGGTTCGTGTTCCTCACGCCTGAGGAACAGTGGCTCGTCGAGCGGCGTGCGGACGGGCCGCTCGCGCCCTTTTCAGTCGTGGGATCCGGCCTCGAGCCGGCGACATCGAGCGAGCAGTTATCGCGCATTCGGCCCGGTGTACCGACGCCGTTCATCCTGTATCTCGGCCGGATCGATCCCAACAAGGGCTGTGAGACGCTCCTGCAATACTTTCGCCGGTATTGCGTGGAATCCAGCGGCGCCATGGGTGGCGACGCGGCCCGGGAGAACGTGCACCTGGTCATGGCCGGCCCGGCCAACATGCCGGTCCCGGAACACCCGAACCTGACCCGGCTCGGACTTGTGGACGAGGGTGCGCGCGAACGGCTGCTCGCCCACGCCTCGCTGCTCGTCGTGCCATCGCCTTACGAAAGCCTCAGCCTCGTGTTGCTCGAGGCCTGGAACCACCAGTTGCCCGCGCTGGTGAACGGGCGATGTCGAGTGCTGAAAGGTCAGGCAGAACGCTCGAACGGAGCGCTTTGGTATCGCAACTACGACGAGTTTGCTGCGTGTCTCACCTACCTGCTCACGCAGCCATTGGAGGCAGCCACGCTCGGCCGTCAGGGCCTCGACTACGTGAACCAGGAATATCGATGGCCGAAGGTCATGTCCAGGATAGAGGATCTGCTTCAGAGATCTTGTCGAGTTGGAACGAAGGCGTTCGTCCGGAACCTCTCGGGCCCTTGAACGTCCCCCTTTCGTGTACCAATTCTTTCCGGTATAGTCCTCCACGGGAGGGCATGGTCTCGATGGGAACTCGGTTTCAGAGTGTGTTGGCCGGTGTCGGCGTGGCTGCCGCGACGGCTCTGCTGGGGCTCGCGGTGACGCCCGTTCAGGGTCAGCAGGCGCAGACCTACAGAGCGCCACGGACTCCTGATGGCCGCCCCGATTTGAACGGCATCTGGCAGGCGTTGAACGAAGCCAACTACGACATCCAGATGCACATGGCGCGACCGGGCATGGCGCTTCGACCGGGTCCGTACGGGCCTGTGCCGGCCAAGGAGGTCGTCGCCCTGGGCGCCGTCGGCGCCGTGCCGCCGGGTGTCGGTGTGGTCGAAGGCAACGAGATCCCGTATCTGCCGGCGGCGCTGGCCAAGAAGCGCGAGAACCAGGAGAAGTGGCTGTCGCTCGATCCCGAGATCAAGTGCTATCTGCCCGGCGTGCCGCGTGCGACGTACATGCCGCAGCCGTTCCAGATCTTCCAGAGTGCCTCGGCGTTCTTTATTTCGTATCAGTACGCCGGAGCGGTCCGCAACGTCTACCTCAAGGATCCGGGTCCCGCGCCGGTCGATTCGTGGATGGGCCAGTCGTTCGGACGCTGGGAGGGAGAAACGTTCGTCGTGACGGTCACCGGCCTGAACGATCAGTCCTGGTTCGACCGGGCCGGCAACCATCATAGCGAGGAGATGCGCGTCACCGAGCGTTACACCCGCACGGGCCCCGACGTGATCACCTATGAGGCGACCATCGAGGATCCGAGGACGTTCTCCCGGCCGTGGAAGATGAGCATGCCCCTCTACCGGCGGCTGGACAGGAACATGCAGTTGATGGATTTCAAGTGCGTCGAGTTCGTCGAAGAATTGCTCTACGGACAGTGGCGCAAGACCCCGCTCGCCCAGTAGTCACGTGGAGGTTGCACATGCGCGCTAGGTTTGTCACGCTCGCCGCTGCGGTTGCCATTGCCGTGTCTGGTGCGATGGTGGCCCAGTTGTCGGCCGGCGGTCAGGCGCCCGCTCGGGGCGCCGGGGCTGCTGCGACCGGCAGATCGGCGCTTCCGCGCACGCCCGATGGCCATCCCGATCTGCAGGGCACGTACGACGTCGCCACCATTACGCCAGTGGACCGGCCCACGGCGCTCGGAAACAGGCGGACCCTGACCGACGCTGAGGTCGCCGAAGCCGAGCAGGGCGTAGTGGCTCGTGTTGCGCTCGGCGACCGGCCGGTCGAGCCCAACCGATCGGCGCCGCCGATCGGGGGCGATGGCTCGCCGGGCGCCGCCGGCCGCGTCGGCGGCTACAACAGCTTCTGGATCGACGGCGGCAAGCTCGTCGTCCGGGTCGGTGGCGAGAAGCGGTCGTCGCTCATCATCGATCCGCCGAACGGCCGCGTGCCGCCGCAGACCCCCGAGGCGCAGAAGCGGAACGCCGCGCGGTTCGCGGCGTTTGTGCGACCCACCTCGGACGCCGCTGAGAACGACAACGGGGAGGGGCCCAACGCCTACGATGATCCCGAACGCCGTCCCCTCGCCGAGCGCTGCATCCTCGGGTTCGGGTCGACGTCGGGCCCGCCGACCCTGCCCAACTACTTCTACAACAACCTCAAGCAGATCGTGCAGACCAAGGATCACGTGATGATCCTGGTCGAGATGATTCACGACGCGCGCATCGTCCGGATGAACCAGCCGCACCTGCCGCCGACGGTCCGCAAGTGGATGGGCGATTCGATCGGCCGTTGGGAGGGTGACACGCTGGTCATCGACACGACGAATTTCACCGATCAGACCAGGTTCCGCGGCGCTACCGAGAACCTGCATATCGTCGAGCGCATCACCCGCCAGGATGCCAATACCCTCATCTACCGGTTCACCGTGGAGGATCCGGCTACCTGGACGAGCCCCTGGACAGGCGAGTACAATTGGCGGGCGACCAACGAGCAGATGTACGAGTACGCGTGTCACGAGGCGAACTACGCGCTCGGCAACATCCTCAGAGGCTACCGCGCCATCGAGGCGCGGCAGCGGTCGAAGCGGTAGAGCGGAGGGACACTCAGGAGGTCAGGTCACATGCGCACGAAATTGTCATTGCTGGTAGCTGCTGCCGTCGTCACGTCCCTGGCAGTCCCACTGGTCGGGCATCACGCCTTCGGCGGGGAGTTCGACGCCAACAGGCCGCTACTGCTGAAGGGGCAGGTCGCGAAGGTGGAGTGGGTCAATCCCCACGCGTGGATCCACATCGCGGCACGCGAGGTGACCCTGGTGGGCGAAAAGCAGGTGGTGACCGGCACCGAGACCTGGATGGTGGAGGGCGGCACGCCGAACACGCTGCTGCGCCGCGGCATCACCAGGGATTCGCTCAAGATTGGCACCGAGATCGTCGTCGATGGCTACCAGACCAAGGACCATTCGCTCAAGCGCGCGAACGGCCGCAACATGACGTTCCCCGACGGCCGCAAGCTCTTCATGGGATCGTCGGGCACGGGCGCGCCAACTGACGGCGCTGACGTGACCGAGCCGGCGCCGCCGCGCCGCTAGCCATCGTTCCGCGTT
>CAZCEL010000002.1:0-1842 GCA_964497175.1 uncultured Bifidobacteriaceae bacterium | reverse complement strand
CGCGCCGGGTGATCGGGCCCGGGCGTGCTGCGTCCTTTCTGTTTTCCGCCAAGCGATCCTCGAGACTCTGAAGTTATCCTGAATCGCCGAAAAGGTCTGGCTCCGACGAGGAGGCTGCGTGTATAAAGGTAGGCGCTTTGCGATGGCCGCAATCCCATATTCTCGAGGACGTGTGAACATGAAGGGCCTCAGTGCAATGCTCGTGATGTGCTTCGTGTCGGTGACGGCGGCGCAGGCGCCCGCCAAGCCGGCCCAGACGGCCAAACCCGTGCCGGCGGCCCGGCCGGCCGCCGCAGCCAAGCCGCTCGGCAATCTGGCGCAGGTGATGCGCGGCATTCTGTTTCCCAACTCGAACCTGATCTTCGACGCGCAGTCCAACGATCCGGGCGCGCCGAAAAAGGCCGAAGAGGGGGTGTCGGCGTCGGCCAGATTCTCCAGCATCTACACCGGGTGGCAGGTTGTCGAGAACGCCGCCATCGCGCTCGCCGAGTCTGCGGACCTCATCATGATCAAGGGACGGCTCTGTGAGAACGGCAAACCCGTTCCGCTCCAGAACGCGGATTGGACGAAGTTCGTTCAGGGGCTGCGAGAGGCCGGAGCGGTCACGCTCAAGGCGGCGCGGTCGAGGAGCCAGGACGCCGTGATCGAGGCTTCGGACAAGGTGGCCGAGGCATGCGGGAACTGCCACGAGCGATATCGCGACGTGGACGGTGGGAACCCCGCCCGCTGCACGCCCTGACGCGCGGTTCCGGTGAACCCGACGAGCGTAGGACGACAACACCATGATCCGGAGTTGGTTCGACTGGGTAGATACGTTTCCAACCAGCATCGCGCTCCGCGAGTCGAGCTACGGGTACACCATCCTGCTCACGAGCCACGTTGTCACCATGTGCCTGTTCGCCGGGCTGGTGATCATGATGGATCTCCGGCTGGCGGGCCTCGGCAACTTCCGGACGCCCTTCACGCAGCTGCAGAAGCGGTTGTTCCCCTGGCAGGCGACCGGCCTGACCTTCAACGCCATCTCGGGCACGCTGCTGTTCTACAGCCAACCGCTCCGCTACTACGGCAAGGTGCTGTTCTGGACCAAGATTGCGCTGCTCATCGTGGCGGGCCTGAACGCGCTCGCGTTTCACGTGACCACGTACAAGTCGGTCGCCGACTGGGACGCCAATCCCGCCATCACGCCAAAGGCCGCGAGGTGGGCGGGCATCGCGTCGCTGGCGCTCTGGGCCGGGGTGATCATTTTCGGGCGGCTTACTGCGTATAACTGGTTGACCTACAACTGAGAATCGAGTCCAGATGTCTCTTCAGTCGACGTTCGAATGGCTCGAAGCGCTCGCCTTTTCCGTGTCCATTCGCCAGTCCACGTGGATGTCGGCCATGGTCAACGTGGTACATCTGGTCACGGTCACGGTGCTGGCAGGGGCGCTGCTGATCGTCGACCTGCGGCTGCTGGGCACCGGTCTCACCAGACAGCCGGTGGCGCAGCTCGCCCGTGACGCGCGCCCGTGGTTCATGGGGGCCTTCCTCGGCATGATCGTGACGGGCATTCCGCAGCTCACCTCCACGGCGATGAAGCAGTACTACAGCCCGTGGTTCTGGTACAAGATGGAGTTGCTGGTCCTGGCCGTCATCTTCACGTTTACGGTGCGACGATGGGTGGTCAACGCGGATGAGGGCCGGGTGGGTCCCCTCCGGGCGAAGCTGGTCGGCCTCGTGTCCATCGTGCTCTGGTCGGGTGTGGCCATCAACGGCCGGTTGATCGGCTTGCTGCAGGAGGAGCAGTCTCCGAACCGCTTCTCCTCGACGAAGGCATAGGCGAGGCTCGGACCGATGGGCCGG
>CAZCEL010000001.1:0-38172 GCA_964497175.1 uncultured Bifidobacteriaceae bacterium | reverse complement strand
TGCTCGACGCTGCCGCGCTCGACGCGGTCAAGCAGTGGCAGTTCACCCCGACTCTGCTCAACGGCGTGCCGGTTCCCGTCATCATGACGGTGACCGTGAATTTCACTCTGCAGTAAGCGGCTGAACCGCAGAGTGTCCTCGATCGACTCGTGGCGTTGTCCGGCGGCGTGTGTGGTTCGAGCGGAAACTTTTCCCGGGTGTTGGTAACTTCTCGATGGAGGGTGGACTGTGGATTTCCTAGACATGTGGAACCAGATGGGATGGATCGCCAAGGGGGTCGCCGGGATTCTGTTTGTCATGTCGATGTGGTCGATCGGCGTGGCGATTGAACGGATCTACACGTACACCCAGGCGCGCAACCAGTCGAAGCTGTACGCTCCGCAGGTGGCCAAGCACCTCAAGGACGGCCGACTGAAGGACGCAATCGCGCTGTCCTCCTCCAAGAACTACCGGTACAGCCATCTGGCCAAGGTCGTTCTTGCAGGCCTGCAGGAGTACCAGTTCCAGCAGGAGAGCGGGGGCGGCCTGGCGCGTGAGGACCTGATGGACACGGTCCGCCGCTCGATTCAGCGCGCGTCGGCTCTGACCGCCTCAGACCTCAAGAAGGGCGTGTCGGCGCTGGCGACAATCGGCTCCACCGCACCCTTCGTCGGACTGCTCGGGACCGTGGTCGGCGTCATCACGGCCTTCCAGGGCATCGCGACCAGCGGGTCGGGGGGCATCGGTGCGGTATCGGCGGGGATCGCGGAAGCCCTCGTCGAGACCGCACTCGGACTCGTCGTGGCGATCCCGGCCGTGTGGTTCTTCAACTACTTGACAGGTCGGATCGAATACTTCAATGTGGAGATGGATAACTCCTCGTCCGAGCTCGTGGACTACTTCATCAAGAAGACGGCGTAAACGCTCGACGGAGAAACACCTATGTCGATGGATGTTGGCGGCTCAAAGGGCGGAGTCATGTCTGGCATCAACGTGACGCCGCTCGTCGACGTCATGCTGGTGCTGCTGATCATCATGATGATCGTTGCTCCCATGCTCCAGCAGGGGGTGAGCGTCAGGCTGCCGAAGGCGGACAACACTGCCGAGAAGCCGGAGACGGACGGCCAGACCGTGATCGCCATCGCGGCGAATCGCTCGATGTACCTCAACGCCCGTCCGGTCCAGGAAGCGGAGCTCGCGACGAAGGTCAACGAGGTCCTCGAGACCCGTTCGGAAAAGATCATCCTCATCAAGGCCGATGAGGAAGTCGACTACGGAACGGTCATGGCCGCCATGGACCAGCTGCGTCAGGCGGGGATCGAGGACATCGGGCTGATTGCCGAGCGCAAGACCCCGATCGGCTCTTCGGCGGGAGGTCAGTAAATGGCACACGCACACAAGCACTTCGGCGCCGAGAAGGTCGTTGAGGGCGAGGTCCTGAAGGCGAGCTGCGAGATGAACATGACGCCGCTCATCGACGTGCTGCTCGTGCTGCTCGTGATCTTCATGGCCGCCCTGCCGCTGGCCCAGCGAGGCATGGACATCAACCTGCCGGCCGAGACCAAGACCGCGCAACAGCAGCAGGAAATCGACGTCAGTCAGGTCATGCTCGAGTACACGGCCGACAAGCGCATCTCGGTCAACAAGCAGGATGTCACGCTCAACGACCTCGAGCGCAGGCTGCGGGATATCTACGAGCAGCGCAAGGACAAGACGATGTTCATTGCGGGAGCCGAGGCGCTCCGCTACAAGGACATCATGGACGTCATCGATGCGGCCAAGGGCGCCGGCGTCGAAAAGGTGGGCATCGTGACGGTGGGCATGCGCAAGGCCGCCGGAGTCCAGACGGGCAACTGAGCCGAGCGCGAACCGCGGTTCTGCATCGAACGGCCGCCTTCAGGGGCGGCCGTTCCTGTTTCTGGAGCCAGGTCTGACGTGAACAAAAAAGGGCTGCCGTTCAGTCGCTGACGCCGGCTGCCTTCTGCTTGCGGATTGCGTTCGCCTTGTCACTCAGTGCGGTCGCTTCCTTGAGCAGCGCCTGCTGCCTGCCAGGGTCCTTTTCGAGATTGGCTTGGAGACGCAACAGCAGTCCCTTGAACGTTATCGCTTCGACGAAGTCGGTCTTGAGCTGCAGCGCCTTGTCGACCGCCTCGATCCCCTTCTCTACGTACACCTTCTTCTGCGGTTCGGTCAGTCGCGAATCGCCGCGCGTCTCGTCCCAGTAGTACGCGGCGATGGTCTGGAAGGCGTCAGGGTTATTGGGCTCAATCTGGGCACGCTGCTCGAGTGCGGCGATGGTCTTGTCGAACTGGCCCTGTCGGTTGTAGTAGGCGGCGAGCTGCAGATAGACGGTGACGTCCTTCGGCTTGACCTCCCTGGCCCTGAGCAGCATCTGCTCGGCTTCCGGATAGGCGCCGGCATCCTCGTAGATCCTCGCCAGGGCGAGGTAGTTTGCCGTTTCTGCGGGATCGAGCTGAACCATCTTCAGCACCACCTCTTCCGCCTTGGCCGGGTCGTTGAGCTTGTCAGGGTTATATGCCGCCTGCAGGTAGTCGAGCGACAGCTTCCCGAGCTTCTGGTCCTCTGGGTCGTCCGAGTCCAGGAGCCTGTTCGCACCGGCCTCGTAGTTCTCCACGGCCTTGGTGAGAAACGCGTCGTTGTCGGGCTCGCCTTTTCGACTGGGCTTGAACTGGTTGTCGTAGCTGTTGCCGAGGAAGAAGTACGCCTTGATGAGCGTCGGATCGGCCTTCAGCGATTCCTCGTACAGCTCGGCCGCCTTCTTGTAGTCCTGCTGCTGGTACGCTTGGTTCGCCGCCTTGAAGTCTCGCCGTGCGGTCACGACGCCGAGCTGCGAACAGCCGACCGACAGGGCCGCTCCAAGGCCCAGCATCGCCGCCACGCCCAGCGATGCACCTGACATGACTCGCATTGCTCCCCCTTTACCTCTGCCGGTCCGCGGCGCCTCCTGCAGGTCCACAGGAGGCAGGATTGCCGCACCCGAAACCGGGCCAGTATAGTGAAGTTCGTGGCCTTTTTCCATCGCCCGTTCGACAATAGTTAGACACCCGGTTTCATGATTCGATTCGAGGACTTGTACGACAAAGTGCGGGCCTACAGCCCCGCTGCAGATCTCGAGCTGCTTCGGAAGGCCTACGTCTTCTCGGCCTTCGAGCACCGGGGCCAGGTGCGTCATTCGGGAGAGCCGTATCTCATCCACCCGCTGGCGGTGGCCGACTTGCTGGCCGACATGCGGCTCGACGTCGTCACCATTGCGGCCGGCCTGCTGCACGACGTGGTTGAGGACACCCTCACGACGATCGACCGGATCGGGGAGCTCTTCGGGCCCGAAGTCGCGCACGTCGTGGAAGGCGTCACCAAGATCAGCGCGATCCGCTTCTCGTCGAGCGAAGAGCGCCAGGCCGAGAACTTCCGCAAGATGCTGCTCGCGATGGTCGATGACATCCGCGTGATCGTCGTCAAACTCGCGGACCGCCTGCACAACATGCGGACACTCAGCCACTTGCCCGAAGACAAGCGCCTGACGGTCGCCCAGGAGACCCGCGATATCTACGCGCCCATTGCGAATCGGCTCGGCATGAGCAAGGTGAAGAACGAGCTCGAGGAGCTGTCCTTCCGCTACCTGGAGCCGCAGGCCTACGAGTCCCTCCGCGCTCGTGTCGATGCGAAGCGGCGCGCATCGGAAGGGATGATTGAACAGCTCAGGGCCACAATCACCGCGAAGCTCGCGGAGGCCTCGGTCCACGTCCTGGCGATCGACGGCCGCATCAAGCGGCTGTGGAGCATCAGCCAGAAGATGAAGCGCCAGCGCATCGAGCTGGAGCAGGTGTACGACTTCATCGCCCTCCGCATCGTAACGGGCTCGGTCAGGGACTGCTACGCCACGCTCGGCATCATCCACCAGACGTGGTCGCCCGTTCCCGGACGGATCAAGGACTTCATCGCGATGCCGCGGCCCAACGGCTATCAGGCGCTGCACACCTCGGTTGTCAGCGAGCATGGCGTGCCGTTCGAGGTCCAGATACGGACGATGGAAATGCACCGGATGGCGGAAGAGGGCATCGCTGCGCATTGGAAGTACAAGGAGGGGCGCGTCGGCGACCACAGGGACGAACGGTACTTCCAGTGGATGCGCCAGCTGCTGGACATCCAGCAGGAGGTCCGCGACCCGCAGGAATTCATTCAGAGCCTCAAAGTGGAGCTGTATCCCGAGGAGGTCTACACGTTTACTCCCAAGGGACAGGTCAAGGCGTTTCCAATGGGGGCGACGCCCATCGACTTCGCGTACTCGATTCACACCGACGTGGGCCACCAGTGTACCGGTGCCCGCGTGAACGGCAAGATGGTCCCCCTGCGCGCCCGCCTGAGGAACGGCGACATCGTGGAGATCATCACGCAGTCGGGCCACAAGCCGAGCCGGGACTGGCTGAACTTCGTGGTCACCTCCCACGCACGATACAAGATCAAACACCTCATCCGGTCCGAGGAGCGGACGCGCGCGATCGACCTGGGCAAGCGGGTCTTCGAGAAGGAAGTGCGGCGGTACGATGTGCCGCACAAGGGCCTGATTGAGAGCGAGGGGTTCGCCAGGGCCCAGCTCGAAGCGGGGGCCAAGTCGTCCGACGACCTGTTCGCGCTCATCGGATACGGCACGCTGTCGGCCAAGCAGGTAATCGGGAAGCTGTTTCCGGCCGACCGCCTGCGCGAGAAGGCCCCCGACGGTCTGGTCGCTCAGGCGGTCAAGCGGGCGTTTGGCGGCGGCGAGGAGAAGATCAAAGTAAGGGGGTCTGGCGACGTGCTCGTCTTCCGCGCGCGATGCTGCAATCCGATTCGCGGGGAGAAGATCGTCGGGTACATCACCCGAGGCAAGGGTGTGTCGGTCCATTCGGTGACCTGTCCAAATGTCGTCAACCTCCTGTACGATCCCGAGCGCCGCATAGAGGTCGAGTGGGACCGGGCCGCGAGCAGCGACGGCGCCGCGAGCTATACCGTCAAGCTGACAATGGAAGTCGAGGACCGCAAGGGGCTGCTGGCGGCCGTGAGCTCGAAGATTGCCGACATCAACACGAACATCAAGAACCTGGAGGCGCGAACGGCCGATGACGACCATCGCGCCAGGATCGAGGTGACCATCGAGATCAGCGATCTCAAGCACCTCGAGAAGGTGATCAGATCGCTCAAGAGCGTGGACGGCGTGCTCGACGTGGCACGCGCGGCGCGCTGATGCCCCAACGCCGCCGATCTCAGTCCTTCGCGCGCGCCGTGCTGTACATCGCGATCGCGTCAATTTCTATGCGCGCATCGCGAGGCAGCCGCGCGGCCTGAATCGTGGACCGTGCGGGGTACGGCGGTGCGAAAAACGTCTCGTAGACGTCGTTCATCGCTCCGAAGTCGCTCAGGTCGGCCAGAAACACCGTCGTGCGGACAACGTCTGAATAGCCAAGACCGGCTGAGGCCAGCAACGCACCGATGTGCCCCAGCACCGTCCGTGTCTGATCGGCGATGGCACCCGCCGACATCGCGCCGGTCGCCGGGTCCATCGGAAGCTGACCCGAGATGAAGAGCCATGGACCCGCGCGAAGCGCCGCAGAATAGGGACCGACGGCGCCGGGCGCCCGCGGAGTCGTGAACGCCTGCTTCACGCAGCCTTCACGATTCTCTGCGAGCGCAGACACCTCGTGCAGACACGAACCCGCTTCACGCCACCGTTGACCATCGCGCGCACGGTCTGAAGGTTCGGCTCGAAGCGCCGCGCGCTCACATTGTGTGCATGACTGACCTGACGTCCGACGACCGGCGCCTTCCCGCATATCTCACAACGTTTCATGGATCCCTCGACAGAATTCTAGTGTCCCGAAGACGAATTAGCCAGCAGGCTGCACTCCGGCGTCGCAGCGCAGGCCGTGTCGCCTATGAAAGGATTAGCCGCGATCTCTCCCTGTCGGCGGCTGCCTGCTCGTCGGCCGCGCGGCCCTCGATCAGCACGCGTTTCAGTCGATCGAGATACGCACGCGGCGCGCCGGGGTGCTCGGCTTGCGTCTCGCGCACCGACTGCTCGATTCGGCGGAGCACTACGGCCGCCTCCCGCTCGCTCCGCGACGATGAGCGGCAGGCTTCCATCACCAGAGGCCTGAGGGCGCCAGCCAGCCGGACTGCAGGCGCTGCGGCGGGGCGGTGTTCGTAGAGGACACCTCGTGAGGACGTTTCCAGCGTCGCGGCCAGCGCGGCCGCTGCGTCGGCCACATCGTCGTCGATGAGGGGCTGCAGATCCATGGGCCGGTGCTCCAGAACCGAACGGCTCAGTCCGATGAACAGGCGGGACTGCTCCTCATTGAAATCCCTCATCCAATGGATGACTCCCGCGAGATCCTGCTCCTGGCGCCGCCGTGCCGCCGAGGGTGGATGCTCGCGCGCGGACGTCAGATAGATGCAGCTAGGAGGGCAGGAGATCTCCACAAGACGCTTCGTTCCGCAGCACACGCTGCAGATCTGCTGTCCCAGACCGGGACAGGCGCGCCTGGCTTTCCGCTGGAGGCACAGAGAACAGGCCACGCGGTCAATTGTACAATTCCGGCCCGGAAAATCTCAGCCCTCCCGGGGAACGCGCCTTGCACCGGCTGGAAACGGGCGGTCGAGGCAGGTTGGCATGAGTGGGTCGATGATTGAGCGTGAGTCGGCACAAGAATTCTTCCGGGAGTTGGTGGACGATGCCCTCATACATCAGGGGCTCTCCGCACAGGATCTGACAGCCTGCTACGTCGTGCAGATGCTCGCTGGATTTGTCGAGCGCCAGCCGGATGAGGAATGCAGCGTACCGCTGGCGGTACGGCTCGTGCGGGCTCTCGCAGCTGGTGGAGCACGCCAGCGCACAAGCATGAGGCGCTTGGGCGATGAGTCGCTGTTCACCTCGGGATTCTTTTCCGACTCACTGCGACGTTCGCTCGTGGATGTCGACTACTACGTGGGCATTGGGGTGCGCGCGTACCTATGGCTGAGTCGCGTCGAGGCCGGCCACATGGCGCCGGTCTTTGCCGAGCTCGCGACGAAGTTTGACGGGTTCGTCGACGTCATCTCAGAGGTCAGCGAGCGTTCGTCCTGCACGTCCAATCATGACTTGCTCCGGCTTTACGAGCGCTGGCTCATGACCCGAAGCTCCCATACCGGTCGGCTGCTGGTCGAGCGAGGCCTGGCGCCCAACATCAGCCTGCTGTCGTCCAATCGTGTCCAATAGGCCCCTGTTTCCAAATGACACACTGTGGGCCTTGCGCTTTGCAGCGGTCGTCTCTCAAAGGGGACAGCCCGACCGTGTCGCGACGAAGAACCCGCTGAGTGTGTTGAGCGTCTAAACGAGAGCGACTGATTTGAACAAGCGGTCTACTTCTGTCGAGATCAGAGGCACAAGTAATTGAAGTGCATCAATTTACACAGAATCATCGATTGGGACGTCTCATTCGGTGTTGTTTGACCGATAACAAGAGACACCTCGGGGGCGTATTAGCAGAGGGGACCAACGACTCGGGTTGCGTGCAGTTTTGAAGTGTGCAATAATTGGCAGTTAATTTGCATGTCAACAGGCAGTCCTAGCGGCGAACCGGCGTTGGGGCGTGGAAGGAGCGGCGTCATGAAAGCGAAAACGGCAGCAGACACCGGCGCACGGGCGCGGTCACGTTATACCGAGCTGAAGCGGATGTTGCTTGAGCGACGGCGCGAGATTCAGGCCGAGGTTCAGGGGAAGATGCGAGACGTCCGGGCTGAAGGTGCCTGGGGCGGCAAGCTCACCGAGGTCCTCGACGCGGGTGAGAGTTCTGAGGCGGACATCCAGGACGACCTCGAGTTTGCGCTCATCCAGATGAAATCGGAGACGCTCAGCAAGATCGACGATGCACTTGTACGGCTCGAGCAGGGGAACTACGGCAACTGCTTCGAGTGTGGCGAGGAGATCGCCGAGAAACGCCTGCGGGCGCTGCCCTTCGCCGTGCGCTGCAAGGAGTGTGAGGAAGCGCGCGAGGTGGCCGAGCAGCGCGAACGGCAGCTGGCCGCCCGCCGTGGCGGGTCGTCGCTCTTCTTCGACCTGTAATCGCCCGGCGTCACGGACGGGGCTCCGCTGCTGGCTGAGTCCCCTTCCCCACCTCCGACCCCGACCACGCCCGAATCTGGCTGTGTGAGTAGCGGACCAGATGTTATGACCGACGATCTCAAGCCCGAGGACGTCAGCGCTGCCGAACGGCCGCTCAGCATTCCATCGGAGCTGCCGATTCTGCCGCTTCGCGACACGGTCTTGTTCCCCAATTCGTTTATGCCGCTGGCGGTGGCTCGCGAGAGTTCCGTACGGCTCATCGACGATGCGATCGTCAACGGCAAGCTGATCGCGGTATTCGCGCAACTCGACGCGGCAGTCGACGAACCGGGACAGGCCGATCTCTACGGCGTGGGCACGGCAACCCATATTCACAAGATGTTCAAGCTGCCGGATGGCAGTCTGCGCTTGATCGTTCAGGGTCTGGCACGGCTCCGGCTCGATGAGGTGGTTTCGACCCACCCGTACTTGCGCGCCCGCGTTACGGTGGTGACCGAAGACACTCACGACGTGGACCGTCTCGAGATCGACGCGCTGGCACGCAACATCAAGACGAACTTCCAGCAGGTCGTTTCGCTGTCACCGCTGCTCTCCGACGACCTCCAGACGTTGGCCACCAACATCACCGAACCCGGCCGGCTGGCCGATTTCATCGCCTCGAGTCTGACCACAATCAGCACGGCCGTGAAGCAGGAGGTGCTGGAAACGCTCGACATCCGGGCGCGGATGGACGCGCTCAACCGCATTCTCATCAAGGAGCTCGAGGTGCTCGAGCTCGGCTCGAAGATCCAGTCGCAGGTGCAGTCGGAGGTCGGCAAGAACCAGCGTGAGTACTTCCTGCGCGAGCAGATGAAGGCGATTCAGAAGGAGCTGGGCGAGGGCGACGATCAGACGAGAGAAATCGAGGAACTGGCCGAGAAAGTGGAGGCCGCGGGCATGCCCGAGGCCGTGAAGAAGGAGGCGCTGCGCGAACTGGATCGGCTGTCGAAGATGCCGCCCGCGGCGGCCGAGTACACGGTCTCGCGCACCTACCTCGACTGGCTGGTGGCGATGCCCTGGGCCAGGCGGACGGAGGAAGTGATCGATCTCCCTCACACCAAGCAGGTGCTCGATGCGGACCATTCCGGACTGGAGAAGGCGAAGGACCGTATCATCGAGTACCTCGCGGTCCGCAAGCTGAATCCTGCAACCAAGGGCCCCATTCTCTGCTTCGTCGGGCCGCCCGGCGTCGGCAAGACCTCGCTGGCGCGCTCGATTGCAGGCTCCCTCGGCCGCAAGTTCGTCCGGGTGTCGCTTGGTGGGATGCGCGACGAGGCTGAGATTCGCGGCCACCGTCGCACCTATATCGGGGCGCTCCCCGGCCAGATCATCCAGGGTCTGCGGCGGGCCGAGTCGAAGAATCCCGTGTTCATCCTGGATGAGATCGACAAGCTCGGCGCGGATTTTCGCGGCGATCCCTCGGCGGCCCTTCTCGAGGTGCTCGACCCGGAGCAGAACAACACGTTCCGGGATCACTACCTGGATGTCCCGTTCGATCTGTCGGAGGTCCTGTTCATCACGACCGCCAACGTGCTGGATCCGGTGCCTCCGGCGCTCAGGGACCGGATGGAGGTGCTCGAGATTGCGGGGTATACAGAGGAGGAAAAGCTCAAGATCGCGACCGATCATCTCGTCGACAAGCAGGTGAAGAATCACGGCATGACGAACGAGCACGTGACATTCACGGGCGAGGCCCTGAGGCGGATCGTCAGGGGATACACCCGCGAGGCCGGCGTTCGGAACCTCGAGCGCGAGATTGGCGCCATCTGCCGTAAGGTGGCACGCCGACGCGCCGAGGGCGACGAGTCGGCGGTCGAGGTCGGCGCTGAGACCGTGTTGCAGATGCTCGGTGCTCCGAGGTTCCTTGACGAGGAAATGGAAGAGCGAACCAAGGAACCGGGG
Source organism: uncultured Bifidobacteriaceae bacterium (assembly GCA_964497175.1). GTDB lineage: Bacteria > Acidobacteriota > Vicinamibacteria > Vicinamibacterales > CAVVIG01 > CAZCEL01. The sequence continues at coordinate 28,157 of CAZCEL010000001.1, read as the reverse complement.
GTGTCGATCGGCATGGCCTGGACGCCCGCTGGCGGCGAAGTGCTGTTTATCGAGGCGTCCCGGATGACCGGAACCGGCACGCTGACGCTCACAGGTCAGTTGGGCGAGGTGATGAAGGAATCCGCGCGTGCGGGCCTGTCATGGCTGCGAACGCACGCGCGAGAGTACGGGATCGATCCGGACTTCTTCCGGAACGTCGAACTGCACGTGCATGTCCCGTCGGGCGCGATTCCGAAGGACGGCCCATCAGCCGGCGTCACGATGACGACCGCAATGGCCTCCGAGCTCACCGGGCGTCCGGTCCGCGGCGATGTCGCAATGACCGGAGAGATCACCCTGTCGGGACGCGTGCTGCCGGTCGGCGGCATCAAGGAGAAGGTCCTTGCGGCTCGCCGGGTCGGGATCAGCGAAGTCATCCTGCCGAAGCAGAACGCGAAGAACGTCAACGAAGACCTCACGCCGGAACTGCGCCAGGGACTGACCGTTCACCTCGTCTCCACAATCGACGAGGTCCTGGCGCTCAGCCTGCAGCCCGTGTCGACCGACCTCAGGCCAACGCCGGGCGAGCCGGACAGGCGGAGAAAAGAGGAAGGAAAGCCCGAGGCCAAACGCGGTCGTGCGTATGCGCCGCGATCGCCCGCCTAGATATCAGATCAGCGTCAACCCATAGGCTGTCTTCAGATCGACGACTTCGCCCCGGCCCACCATCGCCCTGGCTTCGGCGATCGTGAACGCTCGGGCCTCGATATCCTCATCTTCGTCCCGCTCGACGGACGAGTCTGCCGAACGCGGCCGCAGATCGCTCAGCCTGAAGAAAATGAACTCCTCGTCGCAGTACCCTGGCGCGGGAAAGAGCCCGGTGATGCGCTCAATGCGCCCGGGAACCAGGCCGATCTCCTCTTCGCACTCGCGCGCTGCAGCCGCCTCGGCAGTCTCGCCCGACTCCACGCTGCCCGCGGGCAATTCCCACAGATAGCGCCCCATGCTGGGGCGGTACTGGCGAATCAACATGATCCGTCCGTCGTCGAGTAGTGGGATGAGGACCACGGAAGGGGGATGCCGCACCAGCGTGATCTCGTGCTCCCGACCGTTGGGGAACCTGGTGCGCTCAACCTCGACCGAGAACACGCGGCCCCGAAACACAATCGGCATGGCTCTCGGACCCGCCAATCCTACCGCTGTCACGAGGGAGCGGCAGCTGCCAGATCCTCCAGCACGCCCCGCAGGTCGTCCGGGAGCTCGCTCGTGAATTCCATCCTGCGGCCGTCCGCGGGATGCTGGAAGGCCAACCGGGCTGCGTGCAGGAATGGCCTTGCGAGCCGCAGGACCGCGCGCAGATCGCCGGCCACACGCCGGCGGACGCCGCCGTACAGCGAATCGCCAACGACCGGGTGACCAATAGCACTGAGGTGCACACGGATCTGATGGGTCCGGCCGGTGTGAATCGCCACGCGGACCAAGGTGAGCGCGCGTCCGACTGGATCGGCCCGCACGATGCGCGTGACCGCGTCGCGGCGCCGGCTCGCGCGAGCCGACATCTTCTTGCGCTGAACCGGGTCGCGACCGATTGGCGCATCGATACGCCGACCGGCCAGTACGACGCCCCAGACGAGCGCCACGTATTCCTTCTCGACCTCCCGGTCCTGGAATTGCCGCGCCAGCTCGCGGTGGGCGTCGTCGTGCTTCGCTACGACCATGAGCCCGGAGGTGCCGCGGTCGAGGCGATGCACGATGCCCGGGCGCGTCTCGCCTCCAATCCCGCTCAGGTCGCCGATGTGGTGGAGCAAGGCATTGACGAGCGTGCCCTTCTCGTGCCCGGCGGCTGGATGCACGACCATCCCTGCTGGCTTGTCGACGACCACGACGTCCCGGTCCTGATAGACGATTCGCAGTGGCAACGGCTCGGGTCGGGGCGCCGGCTCGACCGGATCTGGAATCTCCAGTGACACGATCTGGCCGGCTCTCACCTTCTGGTTCGCCTTCGCGACGCGGCCGTTGACAAGCACGCGGCCGTCATGGATCACGTGCTGGATGCGAGAACGGGACTGGTCCGCCAGGATGGATACCAGGAAGCGATCAAGGCGAACTAGGTGGCTGTCGGAAGGAACGGCCGCGGTCACCGCGCGCATGACGGAATCATGGGTCACGCTGCCTTGCGAGCGGTCTTGGGTGCCGGCTCCCAGTGTCGCCCGAGGTAGATGAGCATGACGACAGCCATTGGCGCGAGAAGGACCGAGATGAACTGCGAGGTCGAGAAGATCAGGACCGTGCCGCGCGGATCCCCGCGGAACATCTCGATGACGTAACGTGAGATCGCGTACAAGAGCATGTACCACCAGAACGTGCGGCCGGGGTAGCGTCGCCCGCGCGACTCAGTCGCGAGCAGCAGGCCGAGGATCAGGGCTTCGGCCCCTGCCTCGTACAGCTGCGTCGGGTGCAGCGCCACGTTGAGCGGCGTGCCGACGTTCGACGCGGCAAAGGGGTCGGTGAACGTGATGCCCCACGGCAGCGTCGTTGGCTTGCCGTAGCAGCACCCGGCGAAGAGACACCCGATCCGGCCGACCACGTGGCCCAGTGCGATGCCCGGCGCAAACACGTCGCAGGTGGTCCACAGGGGGAGGCCCACCCGCCGGATGTACCAGAGGGCCACCGTGACGGCCAGAATGAGTCCACCGTAGAACACGCCTCCCGATCGCAGCAGAGTCAACAGCTCCCGCGGGTTCGCGGTGTAGGTCCCGACGTCGACGGCAAGGAGCAGCAGTTTGGCGCCAACCAGTGCGCTGATGATGATGTAGATGCCCAGGTCCAGGACCCGCGTGTGGTCGAGTCCACGCGACCTGGCCCGCCTCATCGCCAGCTGCAGTCCCAGCAGGTAGGCCGCGGCCAACAGCACGCCGTACGTGTAGACGGTCACGCGCCCGAGGTCAAACAGTACTGGATGCATGTGTACCCACCCGGATCATGTCGAGGATCATGATCGCCACTCCAACGGTTATGGCCGAATCCGCAACGTTGAAGGCCCAGAAATGATACGAGCGCCAGTAGACATCAACAAAATCCACGACCGCGCCAACGCCTACACGGTCGATCAGGTTGCCGATCGCGCCGCCGACGATCAGTGAAAGGCCGGTCCTGGCCCAACGCTGGTGAGGTGCCAGGCTCGACGAATACGCAGCGACGCCGATGAGTGCCCCGGTCGCGACGATGGAGATGACCGTGGTCTTGAACGGAAAGTCGATGGCGTTGAGGAACCCGAATGCAGCACCGGTGTTTCGCACGTGTGTGAAATCGACCAAGCCCGGCACTACAGTGACGCTCTCATGAAGCGGGATCGTCGCGCGCACGAGGGCTTTCGAGACCTGGTCGAGCACGGCGACCAGAGCCGGCAGCCAGAGCTCCGGACCTCGAACCGGCCCGGTCGCCCGAAGGGACTCAGCCATGAATCGGTTCAGCCAGCGCGCCCTGACACCGCTCGCAGATCCCGGCCCACTCGGGCTCGCGCGACACAGAGGAGACGTACCGCCAGCAGCGGTCGCATTTCACTCCCCCTGCGCGCTCGATTGTGATCCGGGGCTCCAAGTCGCCTCCGTCACCCTCCTGCGCCGACAGCCGCAGTTCCACGTCCGAGACGATGAAGAGCATGGGGAGATCCCGGCGGTACGGCGCGAGCGAGGTCAGACCCGCTTGCGCCGCGGTCAGAATCACCTTCGCCTGGAGCGAGCTTCCGATCTGCTTGCTCTTGCGAAGCGGCTCGATCTCGGCGAGCACGCGCTCCCTGAGCGCCGTCAGCATCGTCCAGCGACGGAGCAGGTCCGCGTCGGCCAGGCCGTCGAGGGCCTGACGCTCGGGAAAGCGTGCGATGTGGACGGCCGGCTCTCGGGCGCCGGGCAGATGGTGCCACAGTTCATCGGCCGTGAACGACAGAATCGGCGCCATGAGGCGCGAGAGCCCGTCTGCCATGAGGAACATGGCCGACTGCGCCGACCGGCGCTCACGCGAGCGCGCGGCGAACGTGTACAGTCGATCCTTCGAGACGTCCGCGTAGAATGCGCTGAGGTCGACTGTCGCGAAGCCGTTCACTGCATGAAACACGGCCCCGTAGTCGTACGCGGCATACGCGTCGAGAATCCGTCGAGCGACGCCGGCGTAACGGGCCAGAACGAATCGATCCACCTCCTCGAGTCGAGCCGTATCGACGCGATCGACGGCTGGATCGAAATCGTAGAGGTTGGCCACCAGGTATCTGAGCGTGTTGCGAATCTTGCGGTACGCCTCGACCGCGCGGGCCAGCACTTCTTGTCCGAGCCTGATCTCCTGCGTGTAGTCGCTCATCGAGACCCACAGACGGAGAATGTCGGCGCCGCTCTTGCTGATGACGTCCTCGGGGTCGATCGAATTGCCCAGCGACTTGGACATCTTACGACCGTCCTCCGCCACGATGAAGCCGTGCGTGAGGACCTCGCGGAAAGGCGGGCGCCCGCGCGTGCCGAGCCCGACGAGCAGCGAGCTCTGAAACCAGCCACGATGCTGGTCGCCCCCCTCGAGATACATGTCTGCGGGCCAGGTCAGCTCGGGGCGGACCGACAGCACGGCCTCGTGGCTCGAACCCGAGTCGAACCAGACGTCCAGGATGTTCATCTCCCGCTCGAAGGTCGAGCCGCCGCAGGAAGGACACTGCAGGCCCTCGGGGACGAAGTCGTCCAGGGGACGCTCGTACCACGCAACGGCGCCGTGCTGTTCGAACACTGCGGCCGCCCGTTCGACGGTCGCCGGGGTGACGAGCGCTTCGCCGCACGCCGTGCAGTCCAGCGCGGGAATCGGGACACCCCAGGCGCGCTGTCGGGAAATGCACCAGTCCGGCCGGCTCGCGACCATGTTGTAGATGCGGTCGTGACCCCAGGAGGGAATCCAGGTGACCTCGTGATCGATCGCGTCCAGGGCCGCATCGCGGAGCGTAGCGGCCTCCGCGCTCGGCCGGTTGTGCAGCTTGACCCGGATCGCCGGCTCGTCCATGCGAATGAACCACTGGGACGTAGCCAGGAAGATGACGGGATGGTGGCAGCGCCAGCAGTGCGGGTACTGGTGCGAGAACGCCTCACGGTGCCAGAGTCGACCACGTTCCTTCAGGGCGCTTTCGACCTTCGGGTTCGCATCGAACACCCGTAGCCCGCCGAACAGCTCCACGCTGTCGAAGAAGTGCCCGGAAGGTCCCACCGGCGCGTAGATCTCCAACCCGTATTTCATGCCGGTGTTGAAATCGTCCGCTCCGTGGCCGGGCGCCGTGTGCACCACCCCGGTTCCGGCGTCGAGCGTCACGTACTCCCCAAGGACGCCGGTCGAATCGCGCCCGTACAGCGGATGGCGGAACCGGATGCCCTCGAGCGCGCTGCCCCGCATGCTGGCGATCTTTTCCCCGAAGGGCCGACCAACCGCCCGGGAAACCTGTTCGGCAAGGCCTTGGGCGACGATGACCGCGCGCCCATCCACGTCGTAGGCGGCGTAGTCGAACTCGGGATGAAACGCGAGTGCGAGGTTCGACGGGATCGTCCACGGCGTCGTGGTCCAGATCAGCGCGGAGACCGCCATTCCGGCCAGCGCCGGCACGCGCGCTTCCAGTTCGGAGGCGCCGCTCTCCGCCAGCGGGAACTCCACGTAGATCGAGGGCGAGGAATGCTCCTCGTACTCGACCTCGGCCTCAGCGAGCGCCGTTCGGCAGTGGATGCACCAGTGAACGGGCTTCTTGCCCTTGTAGACCAGCCCGCGCTCGACGAACCGCCCGAATGCGCGTACGATCGCCGCCTGGTACCGGAAATCCATCGTCAGGTACGGCTCGTCCCACGTGCCCAGGATGCCGAGCCGCTGAAACTGCGCGGTCATCGTGTCGATGAACCGCTCGGCGTAGGCTCGGCAGGCGCGGCAGAATTCAGCCGTCGACATGTCCCGCTTCTTCGTACCCAACTCGCGATCGACCTGCAGCTCGATCGGCAGGCCATGGCAGTCGTACCCGACCACGTACGGCGCGTCGTACCCCTCCATCGAGCGCGACTTGACGACGAAGTCCTTGAGGATCTTGTTGAGCGCCGTGCCCATGTGGATGTTGCCGTTCGCGTACGGCGGACCGTCATGCAGCACGAACTTCGGCCGCCCGTGCCGGCTCTGCCGAATCTGTCCGTAGAGCCCCATCGCCGCCCAGCGCGCCAGCCCCACGGGTTCGCTCGCCGGCAGGTTCGCCTTCATCGGAAAGCCGGTACGCGGCAGGTTGACGGTGTCCTTCCATTCAGGCATGGGGTTTCACCGATTCTATAATGAAGTGTGATGACCGATCCCGAAGGAGCGCGGCCGCGCGGGGCGGTTCGCCTCGCCACGCTCGACAACGGATTGACCGTCCTGGTTCGCGAGGAGCACACCTCGCCGCTGGCCTCGGTGTGGTGCTGGTACAGGGTCGGCTCGAAGGACGAGGGCCCCGGGATGACCGGCGTGTCGCACTGGGTCGAGCACATGAACTTCAAGGGCTCGGAACACATTCCCCGCAGCGAGGTCAAGGGCATCATCGAGCAGGTCGGAGGTACGTGGAACGGTTACACCTGGATCGACCAGACCGCGTATCTCGAGACGGCCACGCGCGACGCGCTGGACCGCATGCTGTTCATCGAATCGGAGCGGATGGCGCGGTGCCTCTATCACCCCGAGGACTGCGAGTCGGAGCGCACGGTGATCATCTCGGAGCTCCAGGGAGGTGAAAACGATCCCGATCAGCTCCTCGACCAGGAGGTCACCGCGACCGCGTTCAAAGCGCATCCCTATCGTCACCCGACGATCGGCTGGCTGTCGGACCTGCAGACAATGACGCGCGAGGACTTGTACGGCTACTACCGCCGGTTCTACATCCCAAACAACGCGACGCTCGTCGTCGTCGGTGACGTCGAGACCGAGGACGTGCTGCGCAGAGTCGACCGCCATTTCGGGGCCGTCGCGTCCGGAGCCCTGCCGGCGCGTGTGCGGGCTGTCGAACCTCAGCAGACGGGGGAACGGCGGGTGACGATTCGCCGGGAGGGGACCGCCGCGTACGTCAAGATCGCCTACCATGCCCCCGACGTGACCGACCCGCTGTTTGTGCCCACGCTGCTCCTCGACGCGGTGCTGACGGGTGCCAAGGGTGTCAACTTGTGGAGCAGTTTTCGTGTGCCGCCGCCCCAGAGAAAGGCGCGGCTGTACCTGGCTCTCGTGGATCGCGGTCTCGCGTCGGCCGTGTCCGGTGCGCTCCTGCCGACTCAGCACCCATTTCTCTACACCGTCTCCGCGACCGTGAGGGCCGGCGTTCCGCTTCCCTCCGTCGAGGAGGCCGTGGTCGAGACCATCGACGGCGTTCGACGTGGCGGCGTCACGCACGCCGAACTGGGCCGGGCCAAGACACAGCTTCGGGCGCAGCTCGTCTTCGACGAGGACAGCGTCACCAGCGTCGCGCACCAGATTGGCTACTTCGCCACCGTGGCGCGAGTCGACGTCTTCACCGACCTGCCCGCTCGGATTGCCGCGGCGACGCTCGAGGACGTGTTCGAGGCCGCACGCAAGATGCTCGTGCCCTCGAACCGGACGGTGGGGTGGTTCGACCCTGGCGGGAGCACCAGCTGATGGCGTTGGTGCCGACGCGAGTGCGCCTGCCCAACGGCGCGGTCGTCATCGCCCTGGAGACCCCCAAGCTGCCCGCCGTCTCGGTCAACCTGGCCATCCGCGCCGGGTCCATCGCGGATCCGGCGGATCTGCCGGGCGCCACGCACCTGCTCGGGCGCGTGATCGATCGCGGCACGCTCGCGCGGTCAGCCGCCGTCATTGCCGACGAGCTTGACGATCGGGCCGTGTCGCTGAACGTCGTCGTCACGCGGCACCTGTTCTCCATCGATTGCACCTGCCTGCGCGAGGACTTCGACCATGTCCTCAGTCTGCTTGCCGACATCGTCATGTGTCCCTCGATTCCCGAGGGCGAGCTGATGGTCCGAAAGGGTGAGGTCGTCACCGCGATTCGACAGGACGAGGACAATCCGGCCGTCAGAGCCGTTGAAGAATTGATGGCGCTCCTGTACATGGAGCCCCATCCCTACGGACGGCGTGCGAAGGGAACCATCGACAGCGTGGAGCGCGCGACGCGGGACGCGCTTCTCCGGCTGCATCGCGACGGGTTTGGGCCAGGTGCCCTGACCGCGGTCGTGGTTGGCGACCTCGCCGCGTCGCGGGCCATCGACGCGGCAACCGATTGCTTCGGAAGCTGGCGGGCGAGTGAGACCCTTCCTCGCGCGTCTCCTCTCGAGTCGGCAGGTGTGGCGGGTCCCCACGCCAAAGCGTCCGATGCGCGTCGGCAAACGGTCATTCCGATGATGAACAAGGCGCAGACCGACATTGCCTACGGATTCCGAACGATCCCGAGATCCGATCCGTCCTATTACGCGTTTGTGCTGATGAACAACGTCCTCGGCCAGTACGCACTCGGCGGACGTCTCGGCGACAGCATTCGAGAGCGGCAGGGGATGGCGTACTACGTGTCGAGCTCCTTCGACGCGAACGTGCTCGAGGGTCCGCTCGTCATCCGCGCGGGTGTCAGCGCCGCGAACGTGCGGCGAACGATCGATTCGATCGACCACGAGCTCGAGCTGATCGCGCGTGAGGGGGTCACCCTCAAGGAGCTTGATGAGTCGCGACGATACCTGATTGGATCGATGCCCCGGGCTCTTGAAACGAACGCCGGCATTGCGAGGTTCCTTCAGACAGCGGAATTCTTCGCCCTCGGCCTCGACTATGACCAGCGACTGCCGGATCTGCTCGGACGGGTGACGCTCGGCGATGTCCACGCCGCCGCCCGCACCCTCGATCCCGCGCGCGCCACCGTCGTCGTCGCCGGACCCTACAGCGACGGCGGAACCGGGTCATAGTCACATATGCCACGGGCGGTCTTTTTCGACGTCGATTTCACGCTCATCTATCCCGGCCCCCGATTTGGCGGCGATGGCTACCGCGACTTCTGCGCTGGTTACGGAATGGAGATCGACCCGAACCGGTTCGATCGCGCCGTCGCGAGCGCGGCACCGCTGCTCGATGGGCCTGAGGACGAATACGACGCCGAGATCTTCGTGCGCTATACGAAGCGCATTATCGAGCAGATGGGTGGGCGCGGCGATCGTCTTGATCCGTGCGCGCGCGAGATCTATACCGAGTGGGCACGGTGCCACCACTTCGAGCTGTACCACGAAGTGCCGGAGGTTCTGCGGGACCTTGCCTCGGCGGGTGTCACCATCGGCCTGATCTCGAACACCCATCGGTGCCTGGCCGCGTTTCAATCGCACTTCGAGCTGCAGGGCCTGGTGGCGGTGGCCATCTCGTCGTCCGAGCACGGCTACATGAAGCCGCACCCGAGCATCTTTCAGGCTGCGCTGCGGGCGACTGGGGTCGCGCCCACTGAGGCCACGATGGTGGGCGACAACATCCGGCAGGATGTCGAAGGGGCGCTCGGCGTCGGCATGAGCGCGGTTCTGCTGCATCGGGGCGCCGCCCCGCACCCGCAGATGAAGGAACTCGCGTCGCGCGGCGTCCCGATCATCCGATCGCTTGCCGAGCTGCCCGAGTGTCTGGCCCGTTGAGGGCCAGGGCCGCTATTGGATCTTCAGCAACTCGATGTCGAACACGAGCAGGCCGAACGGAGCTTGTCTGCCTCCATAGGCAAGGGGCTCAGGAATCCAGAAGCGCGTCTTCTCGCCTTCGACCATCAGCTGGACGCCCTCGGTCCACCCCTTGATGACCCGATTCAGCGGGAACGTCGCCGGCTCGCCTCGCGTCACGGAGCTGTCGAACATCTTCCCGTCGGTCGTCCATCCGGTGTATTGCACCGTGACGGAGCTCGTCGCCGTCGGGTGCCTGGTGCCCTTGCCGGACGTCAGCACCTTGTAGGCAAGCCCGCTCGACGTCTTCTTGGCGTCCTTGGGTGCCGCCTTGACGTCGGGCGGTGGAGGCAGCGAGGACTGGGCGAAGCCGGCGAGAGTGGCGGTGAACGTGAGCGCGGTGACGGCTGCAAGTAGTCGCATGAGCATCCTTTCGTGGCACGTATTGTAGATCGTTGTGTTCTAACCGGGTGGCCAGGCCAGGCTCCGTCCGCCGAGCAGGTGCAGATGGATGTGGAAGACAGTCTGGCCGGCGTCCCGGTTGGTGTTGAACACCGTCCGGAAACCGCCCTCGGCGATCCCGCGGTCCTTCGCAATCAGCGCCGCGCGCCTGACCAGCTCACCGACAATCCCGTCATCTTCCGGCTGGAGGTCGTTCAGCGACTCGATGTGCCGCTTCGGAACAATCAGCACATGCGTGGGCGCCTGGGGGTTGATGTCGTTGAAAGCGAGGACCCGGTCGTCATCGTAGACGATCGAGCCGGGAATCTCACGGCTGACAATCCGGCAGAACAGACACTGAGGCATGGACGCCCGACTCTCTCGCTACTGACAATACACCAGGTGGGCGAGAGCACGAAGAATCGACGTCACGAGATGACTGGTCACGTCATCGGCGCGAGGCGATCGCCACGCGCGGAATCCCCTGCAGGTCCCGGCGGAGATCGAGCAGTGTCAACGTCCTTGATTCGGCAATCCGCTGGCTCACGCGCTCATCCTGGCCGAATCCGAACTCGAAGGCGAGAATTCCGCCCTTTGCCAGGTGTCCGGGCGCCTGGTCGACCAGCCTCCTGATGGCGGCCAGCCCGTCAGTCCCCCCGAAGAGCGCGATCGCCGGCTCGTGCAGGACTTCCGGAGGCAGGCTTTCGCGGTCGAGTTCCGGCACATAGGGCGGATTCGAGACGATGAGGTCGAACGTGCCAGGCACGTCGGTCAACAGGTCAGTCCGAACAAGAGCGATCCGGTGATCGACTTGGTGGCGGACGGCATTCCGTCTCGTGACAGCCAGCGCGTCGGCTGACACATCGGTGGCCACGAGCCGAGAGCGCGGGCGCTCGCGTGCCAGCGCAATCGCCAGGCACCCGCTGCCGGTACCGACGTCGGCGATGGCTGCAGCGCGATCCGCCGGGCACTGCGCGAGCCCGACCTCAATCAGGAGCTCGGTCTCGGGACGCGGAACGAGGACGGCTGGAGTCACCTCGAAGTCGAGCCCCCAGAACTCCTGCGAGCCTGTGATGTACGCGACCGGCTCGCGGGCGGCCCGCCGGTCGACGAGCTGCCGGTAGCGGGCGGAAAACGACGAGGGGGGCGGCAGGTGGCTGTCGCTGAGATACCGCGCGAGATCCCAGGCAAGCACCTGCTGGGCAAGGAGCCGCGCGTCGAGCGCCGCTTCGTCGACAGGGATGCCGGTGCGCACGAGGCGTTCACGCGCGGCAGCGACGATCGCCCGAATCGTGTCGGAACCAGACATGCGCGGCCCTGCGGCCTCGTCCGCGTCGCCCCCGCGCCTGAACGGCTGTCTCCTGGGGTGCGTCACGGTCCTCGGAAAAGGCGTCAGGGAACCGCCGTCGCGTCCTTCAGCTTCTCCGACTGGAAGTGCGTGATGACGTTGTCGAGCAGTTCACCGAGATCGCCGTTGAGCACCTCCGTCAGCCGATGCGTTGTGAAGTTGACGCGGTGGTCAGTGATGCGGTTCTGCGGAAAGTTGTAGGTGCGGATCTTCTCGGACCGCTCACCGGTGCCGACCTGGCTGCGCCGATCCTTGGCAATGGCCTCCTGCTGCTTGCGCAGCTCCATCTCGTAGAGCCGTGACCGCAGCACCTTCATGGCCTTCGCGCGATTCTTGATCTGCGACTTCTCGTCCTGCTGCGACACGACCAGCCCGGTGGGAATGTGCGTGATCCGCACGGCCGAATAGGTGGTGTTGACGCTTTGACCCCCGGGACCACTCGAGCAGAACGTGTCGATCCGCAGGTCCTTCTCGTTGATCTGAACGTCGACCTCTTCGGCTTCCGGCAGCACGGCAACGGTCGCCGTGGAGGTGTGGATGCGCCCGCTGGCCTCGGTCGCGGGCACGCGCTGCACTCGGTGCACGCCGCTCTCGTACTTGAGCCGGCTGTAGACGCCGCGTCCCTCGATCGTGGCGATCACTTCCTTGAGGCCACCGACGCCGGTGTCGCTCGTGGACATCACTTCGAGCCGCCATCCCTGTCGCTCTGAGAACTTGTTGTACATGCGGAAGAGCTCCGCGGCGAACAGGGCGGCCTCGTCGCCGCCAGTTCCGGCCCGAATCTCGAGGACGACGTTCTTCTCGTCGTTGGGGTCCTTCGGCACCAGCAGGACCTTCAGCTCCGCGACGAGCGCGTCCTTGCGTGCTACGAGCGTCTTGATCTCTTCGTGAGCGAGCTCGCGCATGTCGGGATCGCTCGATGCCGCGATCTCCTCGGCGTGGAGAATGTCGCGCTCGACGTTCTTGTATTCGCGAAAGCGCTCGACGAGGGGCTCGACGTCGGACAGCGTCTTCGCGCTCCGGCGGTACTCGGCGTGATCGTTCTGGATCTCGGCCGAGCCCAGCCGCTCGAGCAGCTCCTCGTATTGACGCTCGGTTGCAGTCAGCTTGTCGAACATGGATTCCACCGTCTCGTCAGCCGCCGGAGACCGGGGGCAGGAACGCAACCTCGTCGCCGTCGCGCACCTCGCGGTCCATCCGGGCGTAATCCGTGTTGACGGCGCTCGAGATCGAGCGTTCGTACTCCGCGAGGGCCGGGAAGTCGGTCACCAGCTGGCGCCAGACCGTGCCGATGGTGGCGCCGGGCGCGACCTCCCGTCCGAGCTCAGCGGCCCCGGCGATGTCCTTCAGCCGCGCGAACAGCCTGACCGTTACACGCATGCCACGCGCTCCGCCGCCTGCCGCGCACGCTCGTCATCGGGATCGGCCTGCGCGCCCTCGATCCACACGTCGCCGCCGTCGAAAAACTCCCGCTTCCAGATCGGCGCGATCTGCTTCACGCGCTCGATCGTGTAGCGGCAGGCCGAAAAGGCGTGGCCCCGATGCGCCGACGCCGCGGCAATCGCCACGCTCGCGCCCCCGATCTCGATCCGCCCGGTCCGGTGATGAAGCCCCAGGCGCGTGCCCGGCCAGCGTGCTTCGACCTCTCTGGCGATGCGTTCGAAGACATGGAGCGCGAGCGGCTCGTAGGCCTCGTACTCGAGACACTGCACGATCCGGCCGGCGTTGTGGTTCCTGACCACGCCGAGAAATGCCGCGACGGCCCCATCGGATCCCGACAGGTCGCCGCGCGAGGTGACGGCCTGAATTAGGCCGTCGAGCACGAGGGGATCCGGACCGATTGCGAGAAGCGGCGTTCCCACTGATCAAGTATACGAGACGGGGAGACCGTCCTGCACGGAGGCCCGATGCGTTCGCCGCACCCGCTATCGGCATAATGTCTCCGTCGATCGCATGCAGCCCAGGCCAAACGGCTCCAAGCGTTGGGAGCAGCACGTGAAATCGAGAACTGATGGGGCCGTCGTCACGCTCTGGGTTCTGGCGGGCATCGCCACGACGCTGGCGGCATGGACCGGCTGGAACACGCGTCGGAGCGATTTTCAGATGCTGTGGACGTCCGCGCATCAGTGGTGGACGGGCGCCGACCCCTACGCCGGCGCCGTCGCCGGCGCAGATCTGAATCCTCCGTTCGTCATCCTGCTGCTGACGCCGCTCGGTTGGCTTGCATCGCCCACCGCGTTCGCGGTGTGGACGCTCCTGGGGTGGGTGTGTGTCGGAGCCGCCGCGTCGTTCATCGCCAAGGCGTGCCACTCTTCTTCGTGGCTGACGATCATGGCCGTTGCCCTGGTGACCGTCGGCGGCACGACGGCGACTGCCTCCGGTCAGCTGACGTGGCCGCTGATGCTGCTGGTGACGCTCGGATGGGTGGCCGACCGGCAGCAGGCCGCCCGAACCACCGGTGTTGTCATTGGCGCGATGGTCGCGATCAAGCTGTTCTTCGGACTCTGGTTCGTGGACCTTGCGCTGCGTCGCGCAGGCAGACTCTTGACGACTGCAATCGCCGTCGCGTCGATCGCATTTTTGCTGGGGCTTCTCGTCCACGGGATGGCGGGTTATGCCAGCTGGTTGGACGCACTTGGCCGTATCGCGTGGACCGACAAAGAAATCAACGCCTCTCTGCTTGGGCTGTGGACACGCGTGCTCCCCCCGGCGCAGGTGTTTCCAGTGTGGGCGGCCAGCGCGGCCTTTGTCGCGGCCGGGGGAGTCGGCGTCGTCTGGCGCCGGCGTGACGCCGACACCAGGTGGGCCGTTCTGATTCTCACGGCGCTGCTCGTTTCCCCACTGGGCTGGGTCTACTACGTGCCACTCGCGCTCGGGCCCCTGTGGGCGCTCCACGTCCGTCAACCGCGCACTCTCGTGGACAGCCTCCTGCTGATTGCCTGGTGCATCCCTGTGGGTTCCGACGTGCCGTCACCGGCCGGGAGATGGTGGCTGCTGATCTGGACGAACCGGTACACGTGGGCCTTGCTTGCCTTGTGGGTGCGCGCCCTCGCGAGCCAGTCGCATGTCGCAACTGCACACCACTATTCCCGGACGGGCCCTGAGTGACCTCGCAACTGCCAGAGGTGATCGATCGGACCTTGTCCGCGGCCGAGCGCCAGCGCGTGTCTGATCGCGCCCCCGACGTAGGCCTGTGCCTGCCTGACGGCGTCTTCGAGTGAGTGGTCGAGCGCCAGGTACGCTGCAATCGCCGACGCAAACGTGCACCCCGTGCCATGGGTATTGCGCGTTTGAATCCGCGGCGTCGGCAGTTCCACGAAACGCTCGCCGTCGAACAGCAGGTCGACGATGGTGTCGCCCGTGGCGTGGCCCCCCGTGACGACGACGGCAGACGGACCGAGGCGCCGCACGCGACGCGCAGCCTCTCGGAGGTCGTCACGCGACGCGATCGACATGCCGGCCAGAACCGCTGCTTCCGGGATGTTCGGTGTCACGATCCGTGCGCGCGGCAGGAGCTCGGATTTCATCGCCCGCAGGCCGTCTTCGTCCAGGAGGCGGACGCCGCTCTTGGCGGTCATGACCGGATCGACAACGAGGTTGGGCAGGTCCAGCCCGGCGATGGCGGCGGCCACCGCGTCGACCAGCGCCGCGTTCACGAGCATGCCCGTCTTTGTCGCGTGCACCGTCATGTCTGCGACAACCGCCTCGATCTGCGCGGCGACCAGGTCGGCCGCCAGCTCGGACACGACATCGATGCCGGCGGTATTCTGCGCCGTGATGGCGGTGATGGCGCTCGTGCCGTACACGCCGAGCGCCGCAAAGGTCTTCAGATCGGCCTGCACGCCGGCTCCCGCCCCTGAATCGCTGCCTGCGATCGTCAGCGCCACTCGGACGGGCGTGGTCATGGCGAGGTGCTACGGCCGGCGTGGCACAGGGAGACCCGGGGCCTTTTCGAAGACGAGCAGGAACTGAAACGGCGGGACAGCCTCTCGCGATTTCAGCCTGAAGCCCGCTGCTTGAGCGGCCCTGACGACCTCCTCCGGATCGACCCGTCCGGAGGGGTCGGGTCCAGGTCCGCCGCCGCCAGGGTTGAAGTCGACGACCCCCAGGCGTCCCTGAGGCTTGAGCGAGCGCGCCAGGTTTCGAAGCAGCCCCACGGGATCTTCCATTTCCCGATAGGCGTCCACGATCAGGGCGGCATCGACGGGAGCCGGCAGGCGCGGGTCGTTGACCGTGCCCAGCACGGGTCGCACGTTGGACAGGCGTTCCTGCTGCATCCGGCGCGTCACCGCCTCGATCATTACCGGCTGGATGTCCTCGGCGTAGACAAGGCCGTTCGGTCCGACGCGGCGGGCCAGCTGGATCGTGAACCACCCGCCCGCGGCGCCGACGTCGGCCACCACGGCGCCGTCGGCAATCTGCAGGGCGTCCATGATCTGATCGGGATGCTGCCAGTCGGCCCGATCCGGAGCCTCGATGAGACCGAGATCCTGCGGTGGAAACAGCCGGCCTTTCTGCGGCGGCGGCGCCGGCGCGCGCGCGGGGGGCGCCTGGCCTGCGGCCGGAATGGCCGTCCCCAGG
Organism: uncultured Bifidobacteriaceae bacterium; assembly: GCA_964497175.1. Lineage (GTDB taxonomy): Bacteria > Acidobacteriota > Vicinamibacteria > Vicinamibacterales > CAVVIG01 > CAZCEL01. The sequence continues at coordinate 12,140 of CAZCEL010000001.1, read as the reverse complement.
CAGACAACAGCGGCGGCCGCACCACAGAGTACGTGTCTTACGAGCGTGCGGCGCCGGTGCGATGGCCTGACGTTTTTCACTGTCACGTCGCCCCCCGGTCCCGCTGGGCGCCAACGACGCCGCCGCGTGTCATGGCCTCTACCGAGAGGATCGCATCCACCCGCTCCGCGTCGAGCAGGCCGCGCTCGATAACCAGATCGCGGATCGGCCGCCGGGACCGCACGCTTTCCTTCGCAATCTCGGCGACGGCTGCGTATCCAATGTAAGGTGCGAGCGCCGTGGCGGCAGCCGTGCTCCGATCGAGCAGCTCGCGCGCCCGCGCCTCGTCGGCGACGATGCCGTCCACGCAGCGGGTGCGAAAGACCTCGAGGGCGCGCCGGAGAATCGTCGAGGAGTGGAGAGCGTTCCACGCGATCACCGGCATCATCACGTTCAGCTCGAGCTGGCCGGCCTCGCACGCGAGCGCCACTGTCAGGTCGCATCCCATCACCTGAAAGCAGACCTGATTGACCATCTCGGGAATCGAGGGATTGACCTTGCCGGGCATGATGGAGGAGCCCGGCTGCACGGCCGGCAGCGCGATCTCGGCGATCCCCGCACCTGGTCCCATGCCGAGCAGACGGAGATCGCTGGCAATCTTGCCGGCCTCGACCGCCAGCCGCCGCATGGCGCCCGAGTAGGCGAGCAGATCGCCCATGCTCTGCGTAACCCGAAAGAGACTGGCAGCGGGCCTCAGAGCAAGACCGGTGTACTGCTCCAGGTTACCGATCGCGCGAACGCGGTAGTCCTCGCCGGCGTTAAGGCCCGTTCCAACGGCCGTTGCGCCCAGGTTCAACTCTGTCAGCAGGTCCGCGGCTCGAGCGACATCTTCGGCACTTGTACGAACGCACGCCGCATACCCGGAGAACTCCTGCCCAAGCGTAATCGGCACAGCGTCCTGAAGGTGCGTCCGGCCCGTCTTCAGCACGTGGTTGAATTCCAGGGCCTTGCGATCGAGGCTGTCTGCCAGCGCGCGGGCTGCGTCAAGCAGTGGGCCGCGACCCATCAGCAGCGCCAGACGCGTGGCCGTGGGAAAGACGTCGTTGGTCGACTGTCCCATGTTCACGTGGTCGTTCGGATGGACGCGCGCGTACGACCCGCGGGGCTCTCCCAGGATCTCGGCGGCGCGATTCGCAATGACCTCGTTCACGTTCATGTTGTGCGAGGTCCCGGCGCCCGCCTGATACACATCGACGACGAACTGGTCTGCGAGACGGCCGGCGATGATGTCGTCGGCCGCCGCCGTGATGGCCCGGGCGACGTCCGGGTCCAGGCGCCGGAGCGACGAGTTGGCCTCCGCCGCGGCCTTCTTGACGAGCGCGGTGGCAGTGACCAGATCGGCCGGAGCTCGGAGGCCGCTGATGGGAAAGTTGACGACCGCGCGCGCGGTCTGCGCGCCGTAGTAGGCGTTCTCCGGCACGGCAATCTCGCCCAGCGGATCCCGCTCGGTGCGAAAGCTCATGCCGCGATTATACCGGCCGCGTCCCGCCGATCCGGCCATCGGTGAAGCGGCCCGGGTCCGCCCCGCTGGAGTGTCTGCACGAGTTGTGATGTGATCATGGGTCACCGGAAGGAACGTCCATGACCGCCCTGCCCTCGTTCTTCGACAGCGTGCTCCAGCTCATCGTCCGCACCTCCTCCGATCTGCCGCCGGACGTCCGCGCCGCGATGAAGTCAGCCGTGGGCGCCGAGCGCGCCGGCACGCGCGCCTCGCAGGCACTCACCATCATCGCGGACAACATCGACCTTGCCGCACAGAACGAAGGCGCTATTTGCCAGGATACCGGCATGCCGACCTTCGAGGTTCGTGTGCCGCGGGGGGCCGATCAGATCTGGATGCGCGAGACGATTCGGCAGGCGGTGGCCGAGGCCACCAGGCACGGCAAGCTGCGGCCCAATTCAGTGGACTCGATCACCGGCGCCAATTCCGGGGACAACCTGGGTCCCGGCACTCCGATCATCCACTTCGATCAGTGGGAGCGCGACGCGATCGAGATCAAGCTGATCCTCAAGGGCGGCGGCTGTGAGAATACCAATGCCCAGTACGCGCTGCCAGTCGAGCTGCCGCACCTGGGCCGCGCGGATCGCAACCTCGATGGGGCCAGAAAGTGCATCCTCCATGCCGTGTGGCACGCGCAGGGGAAGGGCTGCAGTCCGGGCGCGGTGGGCGTCTGCATCGGCGGCGATCGAACCTCGGGGTATTCCCACGCGAAGGAACAGCTCTTTCGCACGCTCGACGACGTGAACCCCGACAGTAGACTTGCCGAGCTCGAGGCCTCGGTGATGGCCAGAGTCAACGATCTCGAGATCGGTCCGATGGGCTTCGGCGGCAAGGTGACACTCATCGGATGCAAGGTCGGGGCACTCAATCGACTGCCGGCGAGCTTCTTCGTCTCGGTGGCGTACGACTGCTGGGCTTTCAGGCGGCTCGGCGTGATCCTGGACGCCGCGAGCGGTGCGATCGCCGGTTGGCTGTACCGCGACCCGTCCCATCCGATCATCCCCATGCTCGACCAGGCCGGATTCACGCGAACGGGCCGTGAGACTACGGTCACGACACCCGTGAGCGAGGCGGCCGTCCGCGCGCTGAAGGTCGGCGACGTCGTGATGGTCTCGGGCCGGATGTTCACGGGCCGCGACGCCGTGCATGCGCATCTGATGAAACACGATCCCCCGGTCGATCTGCATGGGTCTGTGCTGTACCACTGCGGGCCGGTCGTCGTGAAAGAGGGCGACAAGTGGCGTGTGACCGCCGCCGGTCCCACCACCAGCATCCGGGAAGAGCCGTATCAGGCCGAGATTATCAGGCGCTGCGGCATCCGGGCGGTCGTCGGCAAGGGCGGAATGGGCGCTCGCACGCTGGCCGCCCTCAAGGAACACGGAGCCGTCTACCTCAACGCCATCGGGGGCGCCGCACAGTTCTACGCGCGGTCGATCACGGGCGTGGACGGCGTGTCACTGCTGGAGTTCGGGACCCCGGAGGCCATGTGGCATCTCTCCGTGCAGGATTTCCCCGCCATCGTGACGATGGATGCGCACGGCAACAGCCTGCACAAGGACATCGAACAGGAATCCGGGCAGCACCTGGAATCACTCGTGGTGTGAGCGTCCACCCGAGAAGTCTCGAAGCGCGGGCCGGTGGTATCCACGCTCCATCGCCGCCACGTCGAGATCCATCGTCTCGAGATCGGTAATGGCGAGCAGCGGAAACGGCGAGAGGTCGGGTACGCCGACTGCCTTGAGGTAGGCACGGCAACGGCTGCAGAGCTCGAGGCGGCGGTCCTGGCGCCGTTGGTCGGGCGCCTCGGTGACGAATGGCTCGCCAGCCTCGCCGCAGTGGATGCACGCGCAGGAGGGCAGTCCCCACGCCAGCGCGCAGAACGAACAGCGCAGGAGGCGGCGGCCCATCACCATCTCGGCCAGCGCCGGCCACGAGCCGCACGCGGGGCAATAGCCGTGACTCCACGCGTCGAGTGCCGCCGCGATTCGAGCGTCGGCCGATGCGAGCAGGCGACGCTGGAGGGCGTAGACAAATGGGCTGGCCGCGAGTTCGGCAACGAGCCACGCCAGATCCGGGGCCAATCCGCGATGAACGGCGAGGGTGCGAATGGCCGCCTGATCGCGTCTGACCGACGAGGTCAGGAGCGCGCCGGCATCCAGCCGTTCCTCGTAAAGAGCCGTTCGAACGTTGGACGCGGCCTCGCCCGCGCCGCCACGCGCCAGGCCGTCGCAGAGATCCAGGAGGGTTGGCTTCAATGCAGACACAGGGAGGGGAATGGGCTCGGCCGCCAGCACCGGGATTCCTTTGGTGAGCTTCGCTGCCAGGTAGCCCGGCGGCAGAGACAAGCGGGGCAGCGGACCCTGCTCGATTCGCTCGGTGAGCCGCACGACGAGCGCAATCAACTCCCGCTGGAGCGCGACGGCCGGTGCAAGGTGTGGCGCGGTCCGGAGAACCTCGTCCCAGCGGGCAGCGGCCCAGGAGAGGCGCGCGTCGGCAGTCGCGTCGGCCAGCGCGACGTAAGGCATGGCGGGCCAATGGTATAATGGCTCGTACTCTCAGGAGAAACGAGACATGATCAACGTGTCGGAAACCGCAGCAGGCAAGATCAACGAGCTTCTGGCGGAAGAGAACAAGGCCGGCAGCGGTCTTCGCGTGTTCGTTCAGGGCGGGGGCTGCTCCGGATTCCAGTACGGGCTCATGATCGAAGAAAACGGGCAGGGTGCCGGCGACCAGGTATACGAGTCGAACGGCGTCAGGCTCTTCGTCGATCCCATCAGCATCCGCTATCTGAACGGCGCGGAGGTCGATTTCGTGGACACCGTCACTGGAGGCGGCTTCACGATCAAGAATCCGAACGCGACGTCGACCTGCGGGTGCGGCCAGTCCTTCACGGTCGAATAGACCGCCTTGGACTTCTCGGGCCTGCGCCCGGCCGGTGGCAAGCGCTCGAGCAAGCGCGACCGGATCCTCAGCATCTTTCTCCGGCAGAAAGGGCACCTGAGCGCCGACGACCTCTGCGATCTTGTCCGTCGTGAGGATCCGGGCATCGGCCGTGCCACCGTCTATCGAACGCTCCAGTGGATGGTCGGCGCAGGCATCGCCCGAAAAGTCGACTTCGGGGAAGGGCGTTCCAGGTTCGAGCCGTCCTTCCGTCATCCTCGCCATTTCCACCTCGTCTGCCGCTCCTGCCACCGGTCGTCGGAGTTCCTGAGCTCGGACGTCGAAGCCATCGTCGAGGAGATCGCCGGGTTGCGGGGCTTCGAACCTGTGCAGACGGTCCTGCAGGTGTACGGCACGTGCGAGGAATGCCGGACCGGCCGGCAGGAATTGCCGCTCGACGGGGCCACCACGGAGCTCGTGTTCGCCCGCGATGCGCTTCGCATCGCGATCGCCACCGAGCGCAGCGGTCTCGAGTTCTACACGCGGGCGGCCGGTCTCACGAGCGACGCGCGCGGGCGCAGCGTGTTCGAGCGGCTGGCCGGTGAGGAGCGCGAGCACCTCGGGACGCTCGAGCGCCGGTACCAGGATTTGCTGTCGAAGGATCCGCAGCTCGAGGCGCGGCCGACGTTCCTGTTCTTCAGGGGCCCGGCGCACGGCATCTTCGCCGAAGGCGCCGAGAAGCTGCGCCAGGGCGTCAACGATCAGCAGGCGCTGCTCATCGGGATCAAGTGCGAGCGCGCCTCGCACAAGTTCTTCAAGCGCTACGGTGAGCAGTTCGAAGACTCCGAGGGCAAGCAGATCTTCCTCGAGTTTGCCGAGGAGGAGCGTGCGCACCGGGATCTGCTCATCGCGGAGTATCGCGCGCTTCAGGAACGACTCGCCACCGGTCGCCGTGACGGCGACGCGGCCGCAGCCCGATAGAAGGCCAGACGCTCCCGGCTGCCCAGCCCACGGGTCCAGGTATCCGTGGTTCCGTTTCTTTGCCGGGACGATACGAGCGACTGGCGCGCTCAGCCGACGGTGAACGTCGGGGGCAGGCGCGAAGCGGCCGGCTTTCTTGCCACGAGGCGGGCGAGCGCGTCAGGCTCAACGACCTCCTCGTAGAAGAGGATGTCGAACGCGTGAAAGTACGAACGGAGCTCGCCCGGCCGCAGCAGATGGTGGGGGCTCGAAGGACCCCGCCCCAGAGCCAACTGTGCCTCTGTGAACGTTTCGTACAGAATCGCGCCGCCGGGCACGAGGGTGGCTCGCAGGCGCTCGAAGAGGTCACGCTGCAAATACCGGGACACGACGATGAGCTCGAATCGCTCGCGTGGGAGCGGACAGGACGTCAGATCGGTGCACCACGCGCTGATCGCCAGGCCGCGCTCGCGCGCACGATGGCTGGCGGCTTGGAGTGCTTCCAGCCGCACGTCGACGCCGAAGGTTCGGAACCCTGCGGCGGCCAGCATCAGCGTATTCCGGCCGCGACCCATCGCGATGTCGAGCGCCCGGCGCGCCCCGCCCACCGTGTCGACGAGTGAGCGAGCCCAATCTGCCACGAACGGCGACGGTAGATCGAACAGGTTCATTTCGGCCATACTTCAGCTGGGCGGGCTCGCTGGCGTCTGAGAGCGGGCTGAGGGACTCGATGATGGCGCAGGCACTGCTGACCGCTGTTGGTATCGCCCTCCTCGGCCTCGTGGCAACGGCCATTGTCGGCTTGACCGGCGGGGACATCGCGCGACACATTTCCCTTGGATTCTTTTCGACGACGATCGCGCTGCTGGCGCACTCGATGATGATGTTCTATCTCATCGGGAAGGGCAAAGCGGTCAAGGATGCGATGGCGGAAGGACGGCTCGCCGGCGATCACTACCGCCGGATCGCAGCCGCGCGCAAGCCGGTGTTCTCGGTAGCCACCGTGGCGATGGCGGCGGCTATTATAGCCGCGCTCTTCGGCGCCAGTGTCGACACGGGCGTCATGCCGCCGATGGTCCACGCGCTTCTCGGGTATGCCGCGGTGGTCGCCAACATCGCGGCGCTCAAGACCGAGATCGAGGCGCTCGGCGCCTCCAGCCGGATTGTGAACGAAGTCAATCGATTGCTGGGCGCGTGAGCGTTCCGGTCCTGGAACTCTCCCTCGTCAGCAAGGCGTACGGCGGTCTGCGGCCGCTACGAATCGAGAGGCTGACGCTCGCACAGGGCGATCGGCTGGCACTCGTCGGGATCGATGGGCCCGGCGCCGAAGTACTCATCAATCTGCTGACAGGGGCGAGCCTTCCCGACCGAGGTGAGATTCGCGTTCATGGCAGGTCTACCGCCGATATCGCCGATGGTCCCGCCTGGCTCGCCTCGCTCGAGCGCTTCGGCATCGTCAGCGAGCGTGCCCCGCTCGTCGACGCGCTGTCGGTCGTCCAGAACCTGGCCCTGCCGCTGTCGCTCGATGTGGATCCGCTGTCCGACCCGATGCGGCGCCGTGCCGCGGCGCTCGCGATCGAGGCGGGCCTGGCCGAAGCCGACCTGGATCGCCCGACGGGCGAGCTAGGGCCGTCCGGACGCGCGAGGTTGCGCTTCGCTCGCGCGCTGGCCCTGGAACCCGATCTGTTGCTGGCTGAACATCCGACGGCCACCCTGTCGAGGGGCGACGTCAAAGGGCTGGCGAGAGACGTCAGGGCACTGCTTCGCGGACGAGCCGCAGCCGCATTGATCTTGACGGCGGACGAGACGTTCGCGGAGGCAGTTGGTCCTCGTGTCGGGCGCCTCGATCCGGCTTCGGGGCGTATTGCCTTCGGGCGATGAACGCGGGCGAGGCGTTCGAGGCAGCTCGAACGCGGAGCTTCCAGTAGAATCGATCTCAGGGATGAGACTGATCCTGTTCGATGTTGACGGCACCCTGGTGCTCACCGGCGGCGCAGGGGTCCGAGCCATGAAGCGTGCCTTCGCCGAAGTATTCGGCGTCGCCGACGGGCTCGATGCGATTCCGATGGCCGGACGGACGGATACGTGGATTGTCGCGCAGGCGGCTGCCCGGCACGGTCTGGGCGTCGACGCCGGCCGGCTGACCCGCTTTCACGAGACCTACGTCCAGCACCTGTCCCGCGAGGTGCTCTTGCCTGGCCCCCGGAAGGGCGTGCTCCCCGGCGTCCGCGAGCTGCTCGACCGGTTGTCAGAAATCGACGACGTGTGCCTCGGCTTGTTGACGGGGAATTTCGAACGCGGCGCTCGAATCAAGCTGGAGTACTTCGATCTCTGGCGGTACTTCCCCTACGGGGCTTTTGGGGACGGTGAGCGCGAGCGGGCCCGGCTGCTGCCCGCAGCCATCGCGCGCGTCGCGGAGGGGGGGCGGGGGGCAGTCTCTCCCCGAGACGTCGTGATTGTCGGCGATACTCCGCTCGACGTCGCTGTTGCGGTGGCTGGCGGTGCGAGATCTGTGGCTGTCGCGACCGGCAGCTACACGTGCGATGCGCTTCGCGCCAGCGGCGCGAATGCCGTGGTCAGCGACTTCAGCGATCTAAGCCGGGCGCTTGCGGCGATCGGCCTGGACTGACCAGCCGAGGACGAAACAGGATCCGCGGGGCGCCGGGAGAGGCTCAGCTTTCGATCAGGCGGACGTCGCCCGCGCGGGGTCCCTTGGCGGATTCCTCGGGCGTGAACTCCACGCGCTGCCCTTCACGAAGCAGCTCGAACACCGCGCCACGAACAGCGCTGCGATGGAAGAAGTGCTCGATGCCTCCTTCATCGCGGATGAAGCCGAAGCCCTTGTCGATGAGGAGACGTGCGATTGTGCCGGTCGGCATACCCGAAGCCCTCCGTTGCGACCCCCGGAAAAACATCCCGGAGGCGTTCAGCCGGCACGGGCACTTCGGGAATCCGTAGCCGTCCGGACGCGCGCCGCCGGCTGTCAGGCGGTCCGACTCCGCTGATGGAGCCGGAAAATCGGCGCAAGTCTAGGCAGGTTCCGAAGCTGAAGTCAAGCGAAGATGGCAAACCTGCCAGGTCTCCTCCTCTTCGTCGTCCTCCCCGTTTTCGTCCTCGAATTCGTCGGGCTCCCCGTAGCCGCCACCCTCATCCTCATCGTCGTCCGGGTCACTGTCGACGTCAGGGTCGGGCCGGGAAAGAGCGATCGATCCGCTCGGGCCGCCGGCCCCGCGAAAGGGAAGCGAATCACCCGCCGAGGTCATCAGGCGGACTCAGCCGCCGGTTTCGGCTTGTCGCGGCCGGGCGGCGGGTAGGTGGACCAGAAGTGCCGGCCGCACCGCGGGCACACCCAGAACTGATCCGGGGTCCACGGCCCGCCGGGCGCGGGATCGCGCATGTCCATGGCGGTGCCGCACCGCTGGCACCGGATATGGAGCTCGACGTCACTCATGGGTGCGATTCTAGATCGGAGTCCCTGAATTCGTACGATTCTGACAGAATCTCCGGCATCTCGATTCTCGGATTGCTGAGATTCCGATCCGGTCGCCGATGATTCCCGCACTCGTGCTCGCGGCCGGCAAGTCGACCCGGATGGGTCGGCCCAAGGCGACGCTGCCGCTCGGTCCTGGCGAGACGTTTATCGGCCGCATTGTTGCGACGTTTCACGAGGCCGACGTGGACGAGGTGGTTGTCGTGCTCGGCCACGAAGCCGAGGCCGTTCGGGCGGCGCTCCAAGCGGGGAACGTTCAGGCGCGCGTCGTGGTCAATGACGCGTTCGAGGAGGGGCAGTTCTCGTCGTTGCTGGCGGGCCTGCGCGTAATCGATCGGCCGGGTGTCAGCGGGATGCTGCTGATGCTCGTCGACGTGCCGCTCGTGTCGGCCGCGACGGTGCGAGCGGTCGTCGAGCGGCATCGCAAGACGCGTGCGCCGGTCGTACGACCGGTTCGGGGCACCGAACACGGCCACCCGGTGCTCATCGACCGCTCGCTGTTCGGGCGCCTCCATGCCGCTGATCCGTCGCTCGGCGCCAAGCCCATCGTCCGCCAGTACGCGTCGCCGGAGGGAGACGTCGAAGTGGACGACGAGGGGTCGTTTCTCGACGTCGATACGCCGGAGGACTACAGGCGAGCCTTGGGCTTGCGCCCGTGAATGCGCCGCGAAGGTTCGCTCGAGCGGTCAGCGCAGCAACGCCCTCATCTTGGCCTTCAGCTCGCTGGGGGAGAACGGCTTGGGCAGAAATGGGATGCTCGCGTTGTCGCTCGCGACCTCCGGCGTGGCGGCGCCGCCTGGATAGCCTGACATGAACAGGATCTTGGTCCCCGGGTAGAGTCGTTCAATCTGGCGTGCAAGCGACGCTCCGCCCATCACGGGCATTACGACATCGGTCAGCACCAGATCCACGGCCGCTCCGTAGCGCTCGAGCAGGTCCAGGGCCTCCGATCCGTTTTCCGCCTCGAGAATCCGGCATCCCGCGGTCACCAGCGCTCGTCGAATCATGCCCCGAACACCGCTGTCGTCCTCCACGATCAGAATCCATCGCCCCGCCATCCCTGGACCGGGGGTGTCACCGACTCCCTCATGGCTCGTCGTGACCGGCTCGTTGGTGCGCGGCAGGTACACGTCGAACGTCGTACGTCCCGACTGGCTCCGGACGTCGATTAAGCCGCCCGCCCCCTTGACGATGCCGTAGACGGTTGAAAGGCCAAGGCCGGTGCCCCTTCCACGCTCCTTGGTCGTGAAGAACGGTTCAAAGATGTGCGGCAGCACTTCTGCGTCGATGCCCGTGCCCACGTCGCTGACCGAGATGCGGGCGTAACTTCCGGGAACGATCGCAAACCCGAAGCGCACGCCCTCGATCGCGTCACCCTCGTTCACATGAACGGCGGCGGTCTCAATCGTCAGCGTGCCGCCCTCGGACATCGCGTCCCGGGCGTTGACCGCGAGGTTGGTCACCACCTGCACGAGCTGCCCTTGATCGATCTTCACGCGAAGCTCGCCGGGCGTCAGTCCCATTACGTAATCGAGGTCCTCGCCGAGGAGCCTTTGGATCAGCCGGTCGAGGTGGTGCAGCACCTGATTGAGGTCGAGAACGACCGCCCGCACGACTTCCCGTCTGCTGAAGATCAGCAACTGGCGAGTGATGTCGCTCGCTCGCTTCAGGGCGTTCTGTATCTCCTGGACGTCTGCGCGCCCGGGCTGGTCCGGCTCGAACCGGGCCAGCAGCAGCTCCGAGAGTCCGGCGATGACCGTGAGGATGTTGTTGAAGTCGTGGGCGACGCCGCCCGCCAGGCGGCCGACCGCTTCCATCTTCTGTGCCTGCCGGAGCTGCTCCTCGAGTTGTTTCTGCCCGGTCGTGTCTATCAAGTACCCGCGAATCTCACGCAGCGTACCGCTCTGGTCGAAGATCCCCACGGCGTTCTGGATGGCGTGGAGCGTCTTACCATCGGGACGCAGGAATTGGACGTCGCGGTTCTCGACTCGCCGGTGGGTGCGGAGCAGGTCGAGAAACTCCTGCCGGTCCTCGGAACCCTGGTAGGCGGCTGCGAAGTCCATGCGCAACGCGTTCTCGATCGAGGCCTGTCCGAACATCGAGGCAAACGCCGGATTGCACGCGATGACCCTGCCGTCGGGCGTCGAGAAGTACGCGCCCGAGAGGTTGTCCATGAACATCTCGCGGTAGCGCTCTTCGCTCTGCTTCAGCGCTTCTTCGGCCAGCACGCTCTCGCTCACATCCCGCGCGACGCCGAAGATCATCGTCACCGTCCCGTTCGGCCCGACCTGCGGCGCGGCCCGGTCCTCGATCCACCGGTAGGTCCCGGTCTGCTTGTGGCGGAGGCGATATCGCGCGGTAGACGGCCTGCCTTCCGTGAACATCTGCACCGTGAGCGCGGCCACAGACGGCAGGTCGTCCGGGTGGATCAGGGAGCTCCAGAGCGTTGGGTCTTCGCGGAACTCCGAAGGACTGTAACCGGTGATGTGCTCCACACGGTCGCTCACCAGCACGAGACGCCCGACGAGTGGATTCTCGCCGGGCTCGATGGCGTACACGGCCTCGTCGATGGTTCCGACGATATCGCGATATCGCTGTTCGCTCGCTTGGAGGCCCCGCTCGATGCGGCGGCGGTCGGTCACGTCGCGCACCGTGGCGATGACCAGCCCCTCCGCGCTGCTTGCCGTCGGGCTCAGGCTCACTTCGACCGGAAACTCCGAGCCGTCGCTGCGAAGCGCCATCAAGTCGCGGCTCTCGCCCATCGGGCGCGTGCGCGGCTCCGCCTGAAACCGCTCTCGATCCGCGGCGTGCTGCGCCCGGAGTCTGGCAGGAATCAAGGTTTCGACCGACTGACCGACGAGCGCCGCGCTGGAATGGCCGAAGAGTCGCTCGATTTGTCGGTTCGCAAAGCGAATCAGCCCGTCCCGGCCGACCAGCAGGATGCCGTCGGGCGAGGATTCAATCAGGTCGTGGAATCGCGCTTCGGCCTTGCGCGTCGTGCGGCGCACGGCGGCAAGGTCGCGCGCATCGCCCAGGATCAGGACGGTGAAGACCACAAAGCCCAGCGCCACGAGGATGGCCGTACCGGCGGCCACTCCGAACACGCCCGCTCGAACACCGGCGATGAGGAGCGCACCACCCACCGTCGGCCACACCAACGTGGCAATCCACAAACGTCGCAGAACCCTGGATTCGCCGGCCGATCCGTCGAACAGCGGGCGTGGGGGCGACTCCTGGGGTGAGGTGACGGGCCTCGAAGCACTTGCCATG